>JBAZDD010000186.1:0-4913 GCA_041654635.1 Candidatus Muiribacteriota bacterium | reverse complement strand
TTTTTTAGAAAAATCCAGTAAATCCTGGTCCCCGCATAAATAAGGAAGAGTATGATTTTTCTTTTTTTTGTATAAACCAATATCGAAATTTGAAATACCGTAACCTTTCAATTTATTTTTTAAAAACTCTAAATCCTGAGTATAGTCATTCATTGGAGGATTTATTCTTCTGTCAATTATAATACGGATTTTATCAGGAACTTTATTCATTGAAACTTCATCAACCTCAATATTGACAATTGTCAAAGTGTCTTCTTTCTTTAAATCAAGTTTAGTTATTATTTTTAAAGCATTAATAAGTCTTTCAAGTGAGTAAAAAATATTATCATCCGGCATATATGAAGCATGACAGCTTCTTCCGAATAATTCTACCTCATAAACAGCCCTTCCTTTATGACCAGGACATAAATTCAAATCAGTAGGCTCACCAATAATGCACCATTTATTATCTTTAAGAAAAGGAGCAAGCATAATCGCTCCGTCAGAGTCAACTTCTTCATCGCATGTAAGCGCGACAACAGGAGACTTTTTTTTGGAAAAAGCAGTGGCAAGAAGCATTGAGATAATACTGCTTTTCATGTCACAGGCACCTCTTCCATAAAGAATATCATTTTTAATTTCAGGTTTAATAAATCCCGAAACTGTATCGTAATGACCGCATAATACAAGACCGGAAGTTTCAGAATTTTTCTTTTTTACAAGAATATTTCCGTTTAGATTTTTAAAAATTTCAAGTTCAAAACGCTCACAGAAATTTTCAATAAAATCCAATCCAGCTTCAGTTTCACCAGTAGGTGTAGGAATATTGAGAAATTTTATAACTTCATCGATAAGAATATTTTTATAATTAGTCATTTCCACCCCTGAAAAAAATAAATAATTAAAGTCTGTATTTTTCAACAATCACTTTAGCATTTTCATAAATAAAATCTATTTTAACATTTTTCTGAGTATTTTCCAGCTGAAAAGTTATTTCATGTTCCCCGTCAGTGTTTCGTGCATCGCTGTAATGAAGGTGAATATTACCAATAATATTTAATTCCTGTTCGGTTAGATTATCAAAATCTGCAATTAATAATGATATTGGTCCTGGATATTTGAAATCCTTTACAAATATTTTAATTCCATGGGGGATTTCAGATAATTCATTGTTTATTTTTTCATCTTTACCTACAATAAGTTTTTTATAACCGTAAGGATGTGAAATATTGAAATTTCGACCAAAAGTTAGAAGGTCAAATTCCAGGCTGTCATTTATATTATAATCAAAAAGGATTTTAAGTTTTCGACAGTATTCAGAATGAGTGAGAAGACAACCACCGGATGGTGTTGAATATCCTGTCATATTGTGTTTTTTTGCATAATCAATCTGTTTGGTTCGGCTTCTGCCATGAATCTGAATAATATCGATAATTTCATTTCTATCAATTATTCCTTTTTCTTCAAGAGCATTTGGTCGCAGATATCTTATTGAAAGTGGTCTTACCAGAACATCTTTAACATCAGCCTGTTTTAAAATATTCTGAAGACCGTACATTTTCTGAGATTTAGGACGCTGATCAAGCACTTCACCAGTTGCAATAAAATCTGCTTTAAATTCTTTCATTAATTGCTTAGCTTTTTTAAGCATGAAAATTTTACAGTCAATACAAGGATTAAGATTTTTGCCATAACCAAAAGAAGGTTTTTTCAATACTTCTATAAATTCATCAGAAACATCATAAACATAATTATCAAACTCAAATTCGCCAATAACTTTTTTATGCACCCCTTCTATTGTATTTTTTCTGAAAAAATGAGATTTAAAACTGATTAAAATAATATTATAACCAAGAGTTTTTAATAAATGTGCCGCGATAAAAGAATCCAACCCTCCAGAATAAAGAACAAGCCCAGTATAATTTTTCATAAAAGCGATTTTACAACACCAAAGTTAAATAATCAAGCCCCCATCAGAGAAAAGTTGGGGTCAGATCGTCCATTATCCATAAATTTAGTTTAATAAATTAATTATATGTTATATAAATGTGCTAGTTAATTAGAAGTATAGTCAGTAATTTGTAAAATTAAGTTTTTTTAACGGATTGCCACTTTTTGATTTTATTAATCAGCTGGTATATAATAAAATTATGATTGAAAAATTGATAAGAATAGTTAATCAGGAAATCGACTATATTAACTCTGAAAGCTTTAAATTCCCTGATATATTCCTTAAAAATATATATCATGCCCAGATAGAAGTTTTAGAATTCATACTGGTGTTAATAAAAAATCAGGAAAGTAAATCATTCCCTTTTAAAAGAATTGAAAACGAATTAAAAGGATTGAAAATTCTATTTGACAATGAAATACTCAAAGAAGATACACCCGAAAAAGCAATAATCTGGCAGGCAAAAATTGAAGAACTCCAACTAATAATTGAATACATGCAGAAAATCCATATAGAAAACCAAGATAATACAGAATAAATTTTTTCTCTTAATCTTTAAATTTCACCAGAAAACTTAAAAATAATATTGAAACACCAAAAATTGACATGCCATAACCAATTCCGTAACTGTCGACAAGAAAACCGAGCAACGGGGCACAAATCATTAAAATAACAGATTTAACCTGAGAATCTACCGACAAAACACCGGCTCTATGAGACTTATCCATAAATTTACCATAAAAACTTACTATCACAGGTTTTCTGAAATTATAAATTATGTATAACATCATGAAAATTATAACTGTCAGCCAAAGTGTGAAGTTGGAAACTTTAATATTAACTAATCCGGCAAATATAACTGAAATTGTAAAAAAAACAAATGATAAATTAAGAGCATGGTTGTCAGAAATTTTAAATCTATTCAGTGTTTTATTAACATTTTTTGATGAAAAAGAGCTTAAAATGTAAATAATGAAATAGAAAACACTTATAAAAAGAGCAGTTTTTCTTGTGTCGTTAATGGCGGAAGCGGCAAATAAAACGGGAATTGAGGATTTTATAACAGGCTGAATATAATCTTTTACAGATTTGAATACAGCTTCAAAAAAAGCTGAATTTATTACAATTTTTCCGATTTTTTTTGAAAAAATTTCTGAATAAAAGCTTTTTATGTGCATACTGAAGCATCTGTTTTCGCATGTTTTTTCATATTCAGGATAAGTTAGAATCAAAATAAAACCTGTAATATAAGGAATTATGCTTGCGATAAAAATATAATCGTAATTATTTGAATAAAAAACAAGAATTCCGGCAATAAGCGAAGATAATGCAGCTCCTATCTGGGACCAAGAACGGGTTGTTCCGTAATATTCCAGTTTTTTATCAAGCATGTTATTCAATTCAAGATAATCAAGTATTATAGCTTTGTGTGTGCCAGTTCTGAAAGCTTCACCCAAACCGAAAAAAATCATTGAAAGAATTAAATAATAGTAATTATAAGCATTATGAATGATTAAAAAACTTGCTATGAAACTCGCGAAACATACGAGCATGGCTTTTCTTTTAGAAAACATGTCGGCAAAAATCCCTGAAGGAATTTCAAAAATATTGACAAAAATTTCTCTGATTGAAATTAAAATCCCGACTTCTGTGTAAGAAAGACCTTTAGATAAAAAGAAAAGTAAAAAAAAAGGATCAAAAAATTTAAAATTTTTTAAAAACCCATAAGCAGAAAATTTGAATAACATTAAAAAATTATATTTTTTATTAAATCCAAAGTCAATAAAAGAAAAATCTGGGGTCAGATCGTCCATTGTCCATAAACTTAAATTTTAAATATTATAAATAATTATAAATAGGGGTCTTGTCGGAGATTGTTTATTAAAAAAATTTTTTATAATATAATAAATATATTGATTATATTGAATAGAGGAGAATTATTATGGAAAACTGTATATTCTGTAAATTTGCACATAAAGAAATCACACCGACGATTTTATGGGAAGATGAAGATTTGATGATATTTTTAGATAAATTCCCTATACGAGAAGGCCATTGTTTAATAATTCCAAAAAAACATTATGAAACATTTGAAGAACTTCCAGAAAAATTAGCTTCCAAATTATTTCTAACAGCTCAGAAACTTGCAAAACAATTAAAGCATATATATAAAGTTGAAAGAATAGGATTTGTTTTCACAGGTGGAGATATTGCGCATGCCCATGCTCATCTGGTTCCGATGATTGATAAAAATCATGATATTACAAGTGAAAGGTATATATTAAATTCTGACAAATTAAAATACAGCTCTGCACATCTTGAAAAATCTCAGCAAGAACTGGAAAACACCAGAGAGAAAATCAATTTCACTTTGTAGAATTGAGAGGGGCTGAAAAAAGCCCCCCATTATTTTTATTTTGATCTGTAAGAACGATATTTTTTAGGCACTGATAAACTGCCTTCCCATACCACCTCTCTGTAATGAGTCGGGTCGGTGTTTCTTTCAGTATTTATAAGCAGGACTTCTGAGTTGCATCCTAATTCAAGGAATTCTCTTAATTCGATTAAATCTTTTCTCTGCATTATGAATTTTAAAGCTCCCATTGTTACAGCTCCAGATTCACCTGAAATAACTTCATAATCACCTTCAAGAGGAACACCCAGAATTCTCATTCCACAGCCGGCTACATAATCAGGTACCTGAATAAAAGCATCGACCATCCATCTGAGAGATTTCCATGCAATAGGATTTGGATCCCCACAGGCAAGACCAGCCATTTTTGTGTTCAAATCCCCAGAAATACTCTGTCCCTGGGCAAGATTTGCTTCCGCAGATTGAAAAATACAAGGAGCTCTGTCAGGTTCAACAACTATCAGTTTTGGACGGTGTTTGCCAAATAATTTGAAATAAAACTCACAACCTGCAACAGCAAGGGAACCTACACCAGCCTGTAAAAAGACATGAGTCGGCATATAAACTCCC
>JBAZDD010000185.1:0-4956 GCA_041654635.1 Candidatus Muiribacteriota bacterium | reverse complement strand
ATTAACTAAAGCAGGGTTTGAAGTTATTGATGAAGGATTAAGAAATATGTGGAATCCTGATGAAAATAAATTAGCTGAATGTGTTGAATTTGGTAAAAAAATGTGTTAATTTTTGACCAAATATGATAAACATAAAAAATGCATTATTAATAATGTTATTTGCTTTATTATTTTTATCAGGCTGTGGCTCTGTTGAGAGTTTGCCAGATAAAATTTCAACGTATCCTTCCAATCAATTTTTTATGAAACCTAACGATTTTTCACAGGTTTTTTCTGTAAAAGTTGAGTCTAAACAGATGCCAGGATTGTTTGGTGGTACGGGTTCGAGAAGAGTGCTTGAAAACGTTGATGTTGAATTTTCAATAGTAGATAATCAGAATGCCTGGATTAACTCTAAAGGAATTAAAAATACTGTTGTTTCAACTAATATCGAAGGCAAATCATCTGTAAGAGTATATTCAGAAAATTATATTGGTGAGATTATTGTAATGGCGAGGGTAGCTGGTGCTGAAAATAATCTTAAAACTTTTTTTTATATTTATTCTGGACTGGAAATTTATGGGAACCGTCAGGAAACTTATTCTGGTAAGCCTTTTGAAAACCCATTCGGGGTAAGATTTTTTGATGAATATGGTAATCATAAATCTGGAATCAGAGTTTCTTTTAAATCCCCTGATAAAAATATAAAAATATTTCCTCAGACCGTTCTTACCGACAGTGAGGGTTTTGCGCTTGCTTCTGTTACAGCTGGGGATAAACAGGGTAAAATTACTGTCAGTGTTCTTGCAGATTATCCATCCAGATACTTTCCGCCAGTTGATATTAATTCGAATGTTTTAAACAATAGAGCTATGCTTATTCTTCTATTCGGAGGAATGGCAATTTTCATGTTTGGTATGAAAATGATGTCAGATGGCTTGCAGCATATAGCTGGTAACAGGCTAAAAAGTATTCTGAATTTTTTAACAAGAAATCGAGTAATTGCTATAGCAACTGGGGCTGTCGCGACTGCTGTAATTCAATCTTCAAGTGCTTGTACTGTAATGGTTGTAGGTTTTATGAATGCGGGACTTCTTGGATTGAGACAGGCGATGGCAACTATCATGGGTGCAAATATTGGAACCACTATAACAGGTCAGATTATTGCTTTTAAAATAAGTGAACTTGCATATCCGGCTGTTATAACAGGTCTTCTTCTTCTTTTTATTTTCAGGGGTAAAAAGCCTGCAAGCTGGGGTGAGTTTATTTTCGGTTTTGGTCTTCTTTTTCTCGGAATGACAACTATGAGCGATAGTCTGAAACCTCTTAGAGATAGCGAATTGTTCCGAGGAATATTTGCAATGTTTGACTGTACTCCTGTTCAAGGTATTATGCCTATTACAAGTGTGCTTGGTGCAATTTTAATCGGAGCTGCACTTACTGCTGTGGTTCAAAGTTCTTCGGCCACCATAGGTTTAACAATGGCACTTGCTTCAAGCGGTTTGATAAATTTTTATACTGCTTTCCCGCTGATTTTAGGTGATAATATTGGAACAACAATAACAGCTGTTCTGGCAACAATTCCTGCAAATAAAATGGCAAAGATAGCTGGGTTATTTCATACAATTTTTAATTTGACTGGGGCTTTGATAATGACTTTGCTTTTATATGTTACAGTTTCAGGCAAACCTGTTTTTCTTTATTATATTGATAAAATAACTCCAGGTTCTGTTTTTGGTGAGGAAGCTGTTAATATTGAAAGACATATAGCAATGGCACATTCGTTTTTTAATGTAAGCATGGCTGTAATTCTTTTACCATTTCTTTCATATCTTGAAAAAATAGTAAAAATAATAATTCCGGTAAAGGATGATGAAATTAAAATAAGCTATCTTGAAGAAAATCTGCTTTCAACACCTGAACTTGCACTTGAACAGGCAAAGAAAGAGTTATTATATATGGTTAATGTTGCGCTAAAAAACGTTTTCAGAGCATATAATGATTTGACTGGAATTAATGAAAACAAAAAAGAAAAAGTGGAAAGAAAAGAAGAGCTTATTGATAATCTTCAGTATGAAATTTCTGAATACATTGTCAAAATTTCTGAAAAACATCTTCTTGACAATCAGGCATCGAGAATTCCGCCAATGCTTCACTGTATAAATGATGCAGAAAGAATTGGTGATCTTGCAGGTAAAATTGAAAGAACTAAAGAAGACAAAAATAAATCCGGGATTGAATTTAATCCAAGCGAAATTGAAATAATGAATAAAATAAAAGAAAAACTTGCTGACAGTTACAGTAATATAAAAAAAGCATTTGATGGTGATATGAATTCAATAAGAAGAATTTTAAAAAATGAAGAAGATATCAACAGAATGGTTATGGAAGCTGTTAATTCCAACACGAGAAGCTGTGTGGGTGATGAATGTGATGATTTCCGCGCAAGTATTTTATTTGTCAAAGTAGTATCTACCTTTGAAAGAATAGGAGATCATTTAGTTAATATCGCAGAAAGAGTGGATAGGTTTTAAAAACGCGGATGAAACGGGAATGAAACGGGAATGAAACGCGTATTAACCTTAAAAGAGGGTTTTATGTGGTTTTTGAAAAGATTTGATGAGCTTAATATAAATGAATTGTATGAAATACTCCGTGTCCGTAATGAAGTATTTGTCTATGAACAGAAATGTCTTTATCAGGATTTAGATTACAAAGATCAGCAATCATATCATCTTTTTTATAAAGAAAATGGGAAAGTGGTTTTTTACTTGAGAATAATAGATAAAGGTGTATCATATAATGAAATATCGATAGGAAGGGTATTGGTCGTTAAAACTCATAGAAGAAAAGGACTTTGCAGACAGGGAATGTTAAAATCACTGAAGTTTATTAAAAATGAATTGAAAGAAACTCAAATCAGAATTTCAGCTCAGGAGTATTTAATCCCCTTTTATGAAGAATTTGGTTTTAAAACAACTTCTGATTTATATTTCGAAGACAATCTCCCACATTATGAAATGTTTTTAGATAAAGTAAGAGTTTAACGGAGGATAAAGCATGTTAAAACCAGAATTTTTCTCAAGTATTAAAAATTATTCCAGAGAGTTATTTTTTAAGGATTTAACCGCAGGAATAATAGTTGGAATTATTGCTCTTCCACTGGCAATAGCCCTTGCAATCGCTTCAGGCGTTTCTCCTGAAAAAGGAATACATACTGCAATAATAGCTGGTTTTCTAATATCATTTCTTGGTGGTAGCAGAGTTCAGATTGGTGGTCCAACAGGAGCATTTGTTATTATTGTGCTTGGAATAATTAATCAATATGGTTTTGATGGACTGGTAATTGCAACTATTATGGCTGGAATAATGCTTATAATAATGGGATTGATGAAAATGGGTTCGATGATCAAATTTATCCCATATCCAATTACAACAGGATTTACAAGCGGGATAGCAGTTGTAATTTTTTCTACTCAGGTTAAGGATTTTCTGGGATTGCAGATGGGGGAGGTTCCAGGCGAATTTATTGATAAATTCATAAGCTATTACAGACATCTTCATACAATCAATTATAATACACTTCTTATTGGTGTGTTAGCGTTGCTGATTATTATTTTCTGGCCTAAAATCAATAAAAAAATACCGGGGTCACTGATTGCGATTATTTTCTGCACAATAATCACCCATGTTTTTAAACTTGAGGTTGAAACCATTGGCTCAAAGTTTGGTCAGATTTCGGCTTCACTTCCGGTTTTTACTTTACCAAAGCTAAATTATGAGATTTTATCGCAGTTGATTAGACCAGCAGTAACGATTGCAATACTTGCTGGTATTGAATCGCTCCTTTCGGCTGTGGTTGCAGATGGTATGACTGGGGGGAAAAGACATAATTCAAATACAGAGCTTGTAGCTCAGGGTGTAGCAAACATGGCATCGGGTTTGTTTGGCGGAATTCCGGCGACAGGTGCTATTGCAAGAACAGCAGCCAACATAAGAAATGGTGGAACGACCCCTGTAGCAGGAATGGTTCATGCAATATCGATTTTTTTAATTATGATAATTTTTATGCCTTATGCAAGTCTTATCCCACTGTCAGCGCTTGCTGCGATTTTAATTATCGTTGCCTATAACATGAGTGAATGGCATTCTTTTTTAAATCTTTTAAAAGCACCGAAAAGTGATATATCAGTGCTTCTTCTGACTTTTTTTCTAACTGTGCTGATTGATCTGGTTGTAGCAATACAGGTTGGAATAGTGCTGGCTGCTTTTCTTTTTATGAAAAGAATGGCAGACGTGTCAAATGTTAGAATTATCGATGATAAAGATGAAGAAATAACAGGATTTTCTGAAAAACTGGAAAAAAACAACATAGTTATTCCGAAAGATATTTTAATTTATGAAATAAATGGTCCATTTTTCTTTGGAGCTGTGCAAAGATTTATTGAAGTAATCGAACAGATTGAAGAACATCCGAAAATTATTATTTTAAAAATGAAAAATGTCCAGGCAATGGATGCAACCGCTTTTGCAGCATTACATTCAGTGTATGAATTCTGTAAAAGTCATAAAATTTTATTAAAAATCAGTTCTATACAACCTCAACCTGAAAAACTTCTGAAAAAATATGGTTTTATTGACATGCTTGGCAGAGAAAACTTTTATCGCGATTTAAAAACGGCGATAGATGGGATTCAATTTTAAAAACGCGGATGAAACGCGTAAGAAACGGGAATGAAACGCGGGTGAAACGCGTAAGAATCGCGGAAAAACCTTAAAAGCAAGAACAAAAACAATTAAAACGAACAATAACGGAGAAATAACATAATAACAGCAATTCTCAATGAAGTTTTTTTCGTAATGTTTTTTGCTGTCGCCCCGGCGATGTTTTATGCCGGGGTCCATTGCTTTCAAGTTTTTGTAGGGGCAGAACACTGTTCTGCCCGGCTTCTGTTTTAAGGTTTTCACCAAATCCAG
>JBAZDD010000184.1:0-4968 GCA_041654635.1 Candidatus Muiribacteriota bacterium | reverse complement strand
TTCTGACACCATACTTGAGTTTAAAAAAATATTAAGAAAAAGTGGTGGAGAAAAAATACAGGTAGTTGCCAAAATTGAAAATTATACCGGTGTTAATAACTTTGATTCTATATTAAGTGTAGCTGACGGTATAATGGTAGCAAGAGGAGATTTAGGAGTTGAATTGCCTCTTGAAGAAGTTCCAATTGTTCAGAAAGAGTTTATAAAAAAATGTTTTATGGCTGGAAAACCTGTAATAACAGCCACTCAACTTCTACATTCAATGATTGACAATCCAAGACCAACAAGAGCAGAAGTATCAGATATTGCAAATGCTATATATGATCTTACAAGTGCAGTTATGCTTTCAGGTGAAACATCAATTGGAAAATATGCTGTAAAATGTGTAGAAACAATGTCAACTGTTGCAAAAAGAGCAGAAGAAGCTATTGATTACAGAAATATTTATATGCACATGCTTTCTAATTTTTTTGCAGGAAAAGATGTTACCAATGCAGTAACTAATGCAGCTCTTACAACAGCTTATGAAATTCAGGCCAGTGCAATAATAACTGTTACAGAAACTGGATATACCGCAAGAATGCTTTCGAAACTCAGACCGAAAATGCCAATTATTGCAATAACAACAGAAGAAAAAGTTGCAAGACAGCTCCAGCTTAACTGGGGAATTACTCCTATTGTTGGAGAAAAATATAATAGTATAGATAAACTGCATTATGCAGCAGTAAAATTACCTCTTGAAGCAGGATTGATTGAAAAAGGTGATATTGTAGTAATTGTAGCCGGGGTTCCAGTAGGTATTACAGGAGCAACCAATCTTATTAAAGTTGAAACAGTTGGGGATGTTCTGGTTAAAGGTGAAACTGTAACAGGTGGTATTGTTACAGGAAGAGTGTGTATTGCAAGAACAAAGGACGAACTCAAGCTTGATTTTATTAAAAATGATATTGTTGTAATAAAACATCTTGAAGAATCATTTTATCCTTTCCTGAAAAAGGCAAATGGTTTGATAATTGAAGATGATGATATAGACGGGAAAGCAAAAATTATTGGAAACACTCTGGATATTCCAGTAATAAAAAATGCAAGAGCTGCAATGGATATTTTAAAAGACGGTACGATGGTTAAACTTGACGCCGATGAAGCTCAGGTTATAAAAATATAACTTGACCGATTTTTTTTTTACTGATAAATTAACCACGTATGAACGTATGGAGATATCTTTTAAAATATGCCAGTAAATATCGCTATCAGTATGCGTTTGGAATATTAACTCTTTTAATAGTCGATATTGCTCAGTTGTTTATTCCTCTTATAATATCAAGAGTTATAAATCAGCTTGAAAGAGCTGATATGACTTCAAAGGATTTATATATTCATGGTTTTACAATTATTGGAATAGCCGTTCTGATGTCTCTTATGAGATTTTTATGGAGATATTTCATCGTACTTTCTGCATTCAGAATATCGCGTGACATGCGTGATGAAATAATGGAAAAATTTTATTCTCTTCCAGTATCTTTTTTTGTTAAAAATAAAGTTGGAGATTTAATGGCGAATGTTGTTAACGACGTTGATGCGGTAAGATATTTTACTGGCATTGGTCTTGTGGCGTTATTTGATACAGTTATTTTAACAATAATGGCTTTAGGTTTCATGCTTTATATTTCACCAGTACTTACAGCAATTGCTTTAATACCTGCACCATTTATTGTAGCAGTAATGCTTTATTTTGAAGGACCACTTCTCAAAAGATTTAATTCTATTCAGGAACTTTTTGGAAAAATGTCAGAAAAAGTTAAGGAAAGTATTGAAGGAATAGCTTTAATTAAACTTTACAGACTTTTTGGAATGAAAAAAGATGAGTTTAAAATGCTTAATAATGATTACAGACGAGATAATCTTGTTGTTACAAGTATAGATGCTCTTTTTCATCCGGTGATAGAATTTCTGATGATGGTTACAGTTGCAATAATAATTTATTATGGTGGAATTACTGTAATAGACGGGGAAATTAATCTCGGGGATTTTGTGGCATTTACAAGATATATGGATATTTTAATATGGCCTATGATAGCGCTTGGATGGATTTTTTCATTGTATCAGAGAGCGAATTCTGCCTTGAAAAGAATTTTTGCAGTATTATCACAGACAAATCCAATAGTATCAGTTGAAAATTACACAAAGGAAAAAATAGACGGAAAAATCTGTTTTGATAATGTGAATTTTAATTATGGAGATAATAATTTTAAAATTAAAAATGTAAATGTTGAAATAAAAAATGGAATGCTTGCAGGAATCACAGGGAAAATTGGTTCAGGCAAAACTACACTTATTAATCTTATTCTCAGACTTTATGATGTAACTGAAGGTGCAGTTTTAATTGATGATATAGATATAAAAAAATACAATGTCGAATTTTTAAGAGAACACATAGCTTATGTTCCTCAGGAAACATTTTTATTTTCAGAAAGTGTGCTTGAAAATCTTCTGTTTGCTGACCCAGAAGCTGACATGACAAAAATTGAAGAAGCATTGAAAACAGCAGATGCCTGGAATTTTATAAATGAACTTCCTGAAGGTATTAATACAGTTATTGGCGAACGTGGAGTTTCACTTTCGGGAGGGCAGAGACAGAGACTTTCACTTGCAAGAGCATTACTTCTTGAAAGACCGCTTATTATACTGGATGACTGTTTATCTGCTGTGGATTCTGAAACAGAAAAAAACATTCTCGAAAATTTGAAAAAACACTGGAAAAAAATTACAACAATAGTGGTTTCACATAGATTATCTGCATTTTCAACAGCAGATACAATTCTTGTAATTGATGACGGACAGATAAAAGAACAGGGAACACACGATGAGTTGAAAAACAATTCAGTTATATATAAATCGATATTCCAAAAACAGCAGCTTGAAAAGGAACTTCTAAAATCATGATTAATAAAGAAGTGAATTACGGATACAGTCAGGTTCTGACTGCGATGAAAGATATTTTTAAATTCTGGAAAGTGCTTATAATAGCTGTTCTTACTTTAATTGTTGTAAGTCTTTTTGAAATATATTTTCCGAATTTTATGAGAAATATCATAAACAGTTATATTGGCGGAAGAATAGAAAAAATAAATGGCGAATCAGTTATTGTATATCATATAAAAAACGATTTTCAGAAAGAATTATTTGAAAAAAATGGTATTGAAATAATTGAGCTTGATGGAGAAGAATTTACAAAATATGCTGATTTACAAAAACTACCTGAAAATGTCAGAAAAGAAATTAGAAGTTATGACATAAAAACGATTAGAGAAAAAGTTATTACAATATTGTACATTCTGGTTTTTTACATAATAATTTATTTTATTCATTATTACAGTGTAAACTATATTGGTCAAGGTGTGATGTTTAATCTAAGAAAAAAGATTTTTTCTCATCTTCTTAATTTTAAAATGTCTTATTATATCAATATTCCTGCAGGAGTACTTGTAACAAGAGTTATAAATGACGTTGAAGCAATAAATCAGTTTTTTTCAGGAGTAGTACTTACCTGGATGAAAGATATTACATTATTTGCCGGAATAATATTCATGATGTACAGAATTAATTCAAGAATGTTTTTTTCTCTCACTTTTGTATTTCCTCTGCTTGTAATATGTATGATTTTTTTTCAGAAAAGACTTAGAGATGCCTATAGAAATATAAGAAAAAAAGTATCTCACATAAACGCATTTTTATCAGAAAATTTTTCAGGAATGTATGTTGTTAAAAGTTTTGTAAGAGAAAAAAAACAGAAAGTCAAATTTGATAAAATTAATAATGAACTAAATCAGGCATTTGAAAGACAAGTTATTTTAAGCGCTTTATTTATGCCTACAATAAATATATTAAGATTTGGAACAATAGGATTTGTAGTAATTTATGGAGGTCACCTTATATTAAATGGGGAAATGCTTTTTGGTGATATTGTTGCTTTTTTTGCCTATATTGAACTTTTTTTCAAACCTATACGTGATTTAGCAGAAAAATTTAACGTTCTTCAAAGTGCTCAGGCTGCATTAGAAAGAGTTTTTAAAATATTAAATGATAAAGAAAATCTTGAGCCGACTTATGGTGAGGATGAACTGATATTTGACAAATCAATAGAATTTAAAAATGTTTGCTTTGAATATAAAGAAAATGAACCAGTGTTGAAAAATGTAAGTTTTAAAGTAAAAAAAGGTGAAAAAGTTGCATTTGTCGGTCATACAGGTGCAGGTAAAACAACAATAATAAATCTTATAACTGGGTTTTATAAAATAAAATCAGGAGATATACTGATAGACGGAAAATCAATCTATGATTATAATGTTCATTCTCTGAGAGAAAATCTTGCCTACGTTCCTCAGGATGTTTTTATTTTTTCTGATACTGTAAAATACAATATTTGTTTTAACGGTGAAAACTCAGATAAATATCTTGACAATATTTCAAAAGAACTTGAGCTGGAATATTTTTTAAGCAAGCTTGAAAAAGGCTATGATACTGTGATGCAGGAAAGGGGAAATTCACTTTCTTATGGTGAAAAACAATTAATAGCTTTTGCAAGAAGTTTATACTTTGACCCAAAAATTATCGTACTTGATGAAGCAACATCAAATATTGATTCAAATACTGAGCATTTAATACAGCTTGCAATGGAAAAACTCATGGCAGGAAGAACAGCATTAATAATTGCTCACAGACTGTCAACAATAAAACACTGTGAAAAAATAATCGTTTTGAACAGAGGCGAAATTGTTGAAGAAGGCTCGCATGATGAGCTTCTTAAAAATTCAGGGTATTATTCAAAATTATATAAGTTGCAGTATGAGTGAAACTTAAGAGCCGTGAACCGTAATCGGTAATCCGTAATCCGAGAAAGCAAAAGAGAAGCAGTTAATATGTGAGATAAATAAGAAACAGTGAGTGAGTGAGTAAGTGAGAAAGAAA
>JBAZDD010000183.1:0-4972 GCA_041654635.1 Candidatus Muiribacteriota bacterium | reverse complement strand
AAAAAAATAATAAAAAATAATTTATTAAAACTCATACCATATTTATTTGTTTTACTTGCTGTTTTATTTACTTTAAATTTCGATGCTTTAAACAGAACTCTTTATAATTCCATTAAACACGTGCTTTACAACTATAAAATAAAAACCACTCCTTTTGAAATAGTTGAATTTGCAACAATTAAACCTGAAAAAGCATTACTTGCTGATAAAATTCTAACAGTCATTGATAGAAGCTCAAATCTTGATAGAAAAATGCTTTCAGAAAAAAAGGAGTTTATTCCTGATACTGCCAAAATTCAACAATTAATAAATTTGATTGAAGAAAATATTCCCCATAACTTATCTGAATTATCTTATTTATTTGAAGAAAACAGTCCATTTTTTGAATCTTTCATAAATTTAAATAATGCAAATAACTTAAATAAATTCATGAATTTATATATTAATTATTTAATTTCAACAGAAAACAAAGAATCAGCAAAACAATTTATAAACAAAGCTTTATTAACTAATCAAATGTTCTTTTCAGGAAGAATCGAACATGGTAATTTTTTTGAAATATTAATATTTTCTGAAACCTATTTAAACCTGCTTGATTTAATTAATGAAAATTCTTCTATTTTTAACGATAATGAAAAAGTTGAAATCAAGAATTTTCTTAAAAATAGTAATATTAACGCTGAATACACCCTGAAAAAAGAATTTAATCGAAATCTAAACCCTCCTGAATTTAAACTGGCAGAAAAAACTGAAAAAATAACATTAAAACATTATGTAAGTTTATGGTATATGCTTTATATAAGGTATCAACTTTTTAAAACAAATTTATCATATAACCTTTTTGACAAATTAAAAGAGTTTTACAGATTAAACATTGAATTTTCAAAAGGAATTGTTTCAAAAGATAAAGTAGAAGATGTAAAAAATCTTCTTGAAAATAATAAAATTAATCTTCTAATATCTTTTTCACCATACATTACTTATGCAGAATACATTTTTAAAATAAACAACAAACAAAATGAACTTGTGAATTCTTTATAATTTTATTGTAAAAAAATTTTTTCTTAAAAAACATTCTATGGTAAAATATAATCATGGAAATATTAAATCAAAAATTCAATCTGAAAAATATTAAAACAATTTGCCTCGACCTTGATGGAACTTTATATATTGACAGTAAATTATATCCAGATACTATTAAAACTTTAAATTATCTTCGAACAAAATACAAAATAGCTTTTGTAACTAATACAACCTCTAAAACTTCAAAAAATTTAATTGCAGAAATCCGAAATTTTGGAATTCAAATTGAACATAATGAATTATTCAATCCTGTAAAAATAGCTGAAATAGTATTAAAGAAAAATAATCATACCTCTGGCAAACTTATTATTCCTGACAATATTAAAAATGATTTTGACTGGTTTGAAATTTCTGAAACAGGAAACTGCCTTATTGTTGGTGATGAATGTTATGAAAAGAAAATACAGGATTTTCATAATTTTTTCAGATTCCTTTTAAAACCAGATGTTAAACTCTATTGCCTTCAGAAAAATAGATATTACAAAGCAGATGGCGAGTTTGTTTTTGATATGGGTCCCGTAACTTCCCTGCTTGAATATTCCTGTGATAAACAAGCCATAGTACTGGGTAAACCCTCAAAAACATTATTTGAAACAATTTCCAGCCTATATGATTGCAGACTTGATCAAATGATTATGATAGGTGATGATACAGAATTTGATGTATTAAAAGTAAAAGAACATGGACTGTTTGGAATAGAAGTTCAAACAGGAAAATTCATTAAAGAAAAATCTGAAATGTTATGTAAAAAATATGGAAACAAACCGGATTTTTCAATAAAAACAATATCTGAACTTAATCAGATTTTATAATATCCAATGCGTAATGCACCGGTCCGACCCCTCTATTACCGCAACAGTTTGAGGGAATTATTGTGGTCAGGAAATTATTCAAGTTCAAAACTCATCGAACATTAGCATTTGTTTTTATCTGACCTGGTGCAATACTGCTTTCTGTCTCAAAAGAATTTCAGAATTAACAACTCTTAGGAGCCACAACTATTTGGAACCACAAATAAGCACGGATGAACACAGGGGTTTTGAGGCTTAGTCACTCGACATCCCCCATATTTTTAAATCCAACTGATTCGGTTTGATGACCGAACGAGACCAATGCTCTTCGACAGATTGAATAAAGGATGACCGGACAAGCTTGGTTCGTTTTAGTAACCAGTCTCCTTGATTGATTCTGAGGTATAATCCTTCTGCAGGTTCATCTGAAATTTTTGATTGAGCCAACAATTGCCGTATATCAGATAAAGAATAGTTTCCCGTTACTATTTGAGGAACACGATTAATTCCCATTTTATTTATAAATTTATCTCTTTTCTCAGTTGAGAAGAATTTTTTAACCTTTTTGTCATACACGTCAAAACCCAAGAAGAAGTCAGGTAAACGGTTGTAATAAACAGAATGTTTTGCGTAACACCACTCCCCGAAAAGGATGTAACGATCGGTTAAAGATTCAAACAGTGCATCTATTTTAGGGTTTAGCCATTGCTCTAATTTTTTCCATTGCCCTGTGACAGGAAACTTCAAGTGCGATCCCCTGTTTTGCAGAAAAAGGTTACCCTCAGAGTCAAAAGATATTCCCAAATTTGCACCATCGACTTTTTCTTCGACAACTATCTCGTGTCGCAGAAAAACTAATCGTTCTGCTTCCGAGAGAACTTTGTCGCCCCGTATTTCTACCCCTTCAAGCATGGCCAGATGGGGAGTTGCTGGGAATTTGAAGAATTCTGCTTTCACTATCCCATTTTCTCCTGATATTTATTCTGAATGTAGTCAGTACACATAAATTGAACGGTTATGCCACATTCACTAAGCGCATCTTTCCAGGCCCACCATTTACTATCTGTTGCCTGCAAAATGGTTGGCTTATCTGAATGGGCATTTGAAACAGCCACAAATTTACGATCGGATTTATCGAAATTGTTCAGCCCCTCATGGGAAGGAAATTCATTGTATGATTCATCATTCTTTGTGATTTCAACGCGTTGAGAATCCAGTAAAGACCACCGATGATCATGGACCCACTTCATGAAACTATCACCCATACCGGGTTGTCCGCTCATTGACAGCTGCTGACGATACTCATCATAAATCTCATCACCAGCATCAATGACCAATCCTTTCTTTTTGATGACATGCTCAATGGCTTCAATACACTCCACGACGCACTCATCAGGCACATCGGACGCAGGATCTGGCTGAGTCGCAAGATTGGCTGTTTTGGCAACATTCGTATCAACTACACATAAATTCGGATAACTCATTCAGAAACCTCCGTATTCTGAGATTTCTGTTCCATCCGTTTTTTCATGGCAGCTTTTGCCTGTCCAGTGATATCACCCATTTCGTCACCAAAGAAGTTCTCCGGCCAATTTTGAATACTTCCAAACATATCGATCTGCAATGGCTCAAGCTTGGCAGGTGTTCTGCTGACGGTGGCAAAATAGGCGGAGACCTTTTCCTGAGAAACCATATCTTCAGCTATCCTACGTTGAAGTCTTCTGAGAAAATGTTCTGAATGAGTTTCAATGATAAGTTGAATATTTCGGTCTTTTCCGTTTTCTTTGGAATTAATTACATCAATCATCACATCGGCCAAAGCTGACTGCGCATTGGGATGAAGATGAATTTCAGGTTGTTCCATGATGATGATGGAGTTCGCCGGAGCATAGAAGCATTGCGTCAATACCGGCAAAACCTGAGAGATACCAAATCCGACATCAGGCAAATCTACCCAGTCTTTTGAACCCTTCGTGCGAACCTTAACCTCATATTCCTGACGTTGTTCTGAAATCGAGTTAACCTTAAATTCTTCAATCAGGCTCATCTCTTTCAGCTTCATGGCAATGATCTGCTCAAAAGGTTTTGCAGTTTTTTTGTAGCCTAAACCGATCCTTCGATTACGGGCGGCCAAAATTGCAGCAACCGTATTTTCTCCTGCATAGCCTACACTCTCTGGCTCCATCCCCGTCCAGGAATACAAACGCTCAGTTTTAGTGCGAAGCGGTCCCAGATAACAGATAGAACGAAACAATTTTTCGTGTTGTAGATTTAACTCTTGTACAAAGTCCGCATTCTGGTGATACGCAATCACCTCATCAGGGAATCCATAAAAACGGACAGGTGCTCCTGGATACCAGACACGTCCTTTATTTCGTTTCAGGGAGAAACCTTTTGCTTCTACTTTATATTCCGATTTTGAGTCTACTTTTCTCTCCATTCCAATAGAAAGGCTCTTGGTATCTGACTCCTTCAGCTCGTATTGAAATTTATCCACAACCAGTGTGTGCTGATCCTTATTTCCAAGACCAACCTCAGCCTCGAACCCAATCTGATTATATCCATAAGACTGGCCGGAATTAAGATCTTTGAATTTGGTCAATGCCGGCAAGGTCCAATCATATTCAAAGCTAATCTTGTTTTCCGAATTACGGTGAAAAACCATCTCTTGGTAAGAACCAAGCTGAACAGCAGAGTTCTTTCCACCGGGATAAAAGACCGCTTTACGGTCTGGTGACTCAACCGTCTGTTTCAGCATCATCAGAAACTGCCCTATACTGGATTTCCCCGAGCTGTTGGCCCCAAAAAACAACGAGATAGGAGCCATCCGAATGGATGCGGTATCCTGCCAGCCTTTGAAATTCTGTATTCGTAATGTTTTCAACATTTTTCAGCCCAACCTTTCCCGTCTATCAACACAAGACGGTGGTATAGCTCTTCCGCTTAAAGAAGGTATCACGAAACTCTATTTTAAAAATCCAAATCACAGTTAAAAAAATTTTATTTATTATAATAAATTTAACAATCAAAATTATTAATGTCAAGAAGAAATAGGGTCAAACAGCAATTCTCAATCCAGATTTTAAATTGAAGTTTTT
>JBAZDD010000182.1:0-4973 GCA_041654635.1 Candidatus Muiribacteriota bacterium | reverse complement strand
TAAATTTTCCTGATAGGTAAGCTGAGCTATAACAGGTAATTTTGATACTTTTTTTATTCCCATTATTGCAGCTTTCAACTCCCATAAATCAAACATTGTTTCTACAATAAACACATCAGCTCCACCCTGTTCAAGGGCTTTTGCCTGTTGAGCAAACACTTCTATTGCTTCTTCAAGTGGTAAATCACCTTCTGTTTTAATAAATCTTCCAGTTGGTCCTATTGAACCTGCAACATATCCCCCTGCAACTTCTGCTGCTTTCTTTGCAAGTCTGGCAGCCTCTCTGTTGATTAATTCAGTTTTATCTTTCAGTCCGTATTTTTCAAGTTTAATAGAAGAAGCTCCAAAAGTATTTGTTTCGATTATATTTGCTCCAGCATTCAAATACTCTCTGTGAATATCATATATATCTTCTCCATTTGTCAGAACCAGTTCTTCAGGACAGGCTCCAGCCTTGAGAAGTCCTTTCTGAGAAAGAAGTACTCCCATTGAGCCATCTATAATTAAAGGTCTATGTTTTACAGCTTCAAGAAATTTCATTTTTTTCTCCTTAAATAGTAACTTTCAACAAGAAATTCAGGTTCCCATGAACGTTTATTTTTTCTAAGACCTGGCAACCCCATATCCTGTTCTCTGTTTAAGTATTTACATTTATCTGAAAGGTATTTTGCTGTTTCATTATTTATAACACAAGGAAGTCCTTTTATCTGAGTGTTGAATTTTTCAAAATGAATATCATACGTATTGTGATTCAACTTTGAAAACACCGAAAAAGCTTCTAATTTGCCATCAATAAACACTCCGAGCCCTTCTACGCTTATGTCATAATATTTTAAAAAAAGGCTTTTTATAGCTTCCATTTCAATATTAAATCCCATTTTATCACAAAGTTTATCTTCACACCACATTTCAGAAAGATTAATACAGTCTTTAAAATCTTTTTTTTCAAGCAATCTTATTTCATAATTTTCAATATTTCTTTTAAACTGAGAGATAAGATTTTTTTTCTTGTTTAATTTTTTCCCTCTGAGATTTACAAGTTTTTCAGTTTCATAGACATAATCAAAATCATCAATATCGGGGATTATTTCAAAATTACTAATTAAATTCTGTTTTTCATCTTCAACAAAATCCGGGTTAACAAACATAAAATCACCACTTTTATTTTGACTGAGAAAATAATCTGAAATTTCCATCAGCTGATTAAAACTGATATTTTCTCCCTGAGGCATATATATAATATCATCGTAATTACTGAAAATCAGCAGACGGTTTTGAAACATAGTCCATTCAAATTTATAAATTTCTCCCCATACATAAAGATTTGCAAAGTTAAATTCACACATTATTATATTATGTTTATAAAAAAAATTTTCGAATAACTCTCTCTCATTTTTGGTAATTGGCTTCAAATTCATGCTGTAGCTCCTTAGAATATTACTGTTTCAAAAACATTGGGATATAATTTTTCATTTTATTAAAACCAAGTTTACTGTAAAAATTCTCTGTTCCGGGCTCTCCGATTAAAGCAACCCAGAAATCACCCCGTTTTTTTATCTCTCTGATAATTTCTTCAATAAGTATGCTTCCAAACCCTCTTTTTCTAAAAACCTCTGAAATAAATATATCCTGAATATATAAATCGCTTACGCCATCTCCAATAACCCTGCCCATTCCAGAAAGTTTATCATCGACAAAAAAACCTGCAAAAAGAAAAGATTTCTCCATTATTTTTTTTATATAAATCAAATCATCATCGCTTTTTTCGCCCCACCAGTCAGCTTTATTGTAAAAATCAAGTATTGTGGAAACATTGAAAAGATTTTTTGTTTCAGTATTATAAAAAATCACTTTATAATTATTCATATATTTCCTCGCGATATTTTTAAAAAATTAATAATTTCATTCAAATTCATTGTATTAATAACATCTTTTTTTCCAAGCCAGCCTTTTCTTGCAATATTAACGCCAAATTTTATATTATCAAAATCCTTTTCGTAATGTGCGTCTGGATTAATAAAAAGTTTCACTCCAAGACTTTTAGCATATTTTAAATATCTCCAGTCAATATCCAGTCTGTATGGATTAGAATTGATTTCAATTGCTTTGTTAAATTCAGCTGCTTTTTCAATTACCTTGTACAAATTTACATTATATGGATTTCTCTTAAGTAAAAGTCTTCCTGTCGAATGACCGAGCATGGTTACATAAGGATTTGAAAGGGCTTTTACAATTCTATCTGTCATTTCATCTTCGCTTAATTTAAAACTCTGATGAACTGATGCAATAACAAAATCAAGTTTTTTTAAAATATTATCATCATAATCAAGTGAACCGTCTGTCCTGATATCACATTCTACTCCGCAGAGAAAATAAATTTTTGATTTTTTATTGTATTCGTTTATTTCATCTATCTGTTTTAATAATCTGGTTTCATCAAGACCATTTGCATAAAACGAACTCACACTGTGATCTGAAATACCCGCATACTCATAATTTTTTTCAATACATTTTTTTTCAATCTGTTCAAATGAAAGTTCGCCATCACTTGATGTTGTGTGTATGTGAAAAACACCTTTTAAATCATCTTTTTCAATCAATTCCGGCAAATTTTTATTTAAAGAAACTTCAATTTCACCCATATTTTCTCTTAATTCTGGCTCAATATATTCCATATTCAGCAATTTATATATTTCATTTTCAGAATTAAAACTAAAAAATTTATTGTCTTTTTTTAATCCGTGTTCATTCATCTCAAAACCATTTTTTTCTGCAATTTTTCTTAAACTCTCATTATGTTCATACGAACCAGTAAAATATAAAATTTTGTAAAAAAATTCTTTTTCTTCACAAATATTAATATCAAATTGAAAATTATCATTCAAAACAAAACACACTTTTTCATTTTTTTTAGTAATAATTTTTTTAAAATTCGGAATTTGTTTAATTAATTCTATAAATTCATCAAAACTATTTATAACCAAAACATAATTACAATTTCTGACAATTTCTTTTTTTCTTCTCAGGCTTCCGCACCTGAAATATTTTTTAATATTATTCGAATTATTGAAATAATGTTCAATTATTTCAGCTTTCTCCTCAGCTTCATAAAAAAGGCAATATCCAGTGTTATTTTTTTTCATAATTAATGTGGATTTTACCATATATTTTTTTTTAAAAAAATGTTTACAGTTTTTTTTTTTTATGATATTATCTTTTTCATGAAAATAAAAAATCGTGGAATGTCGCTGGTTGAACTGATGATTACACTTGTTATTTTAGTAATAGCAGGTGGTCCTATTATTTATATGTTTATTATGTCTTCTAAGGGTGTAGCAGTTGAAGCTGATTTTTTCAAAGGAATTTATCTTACTCAACAGCTTGTTGAAGATTATCTTTCAGAAGTTTATGTTAATCCGAAAGTAGTTTTAACAGACGGAAAGTTTAAGGAGCCTTTTGAAGATTATTCTTACACAGTAAAATATGAAGAAGTTGAAAATGAAGACTTGCTTTATAAAGTAACTGTAACCACATCTTGGAAGTCTGGAATAGGTTCAATTAAATATCCAGTTAGTTTCTTGATTTCAAAAAGATACTCTCTTACAATAGAAAATAAAACGCATACAGCGTGGGATGAGGAATATGGTCCACTTGGCTTCTAAAAAAGGTTCTACATTAGTAATAATTCTTGCTCTGATTGGTGTTTTTTCAATTCTCGGAGTAAGTCTGCTTATGTCTAATTCACAGACAGATAAAGAAAGAAAATTTATAATTAATCAGCAGCAACTTTATTATGTTGCAGAAGCTGGATTGACTCATGCTTTTCATAAACTCAAAACACACACTCCTTCTGATTTATGGTTTGAAGAAGAAGGTAAAATTTCTGCCAAACTGGACTCAGGTTCTTATGATGTTACTTTAGTTTTAGTTGACAAAAACTCTGTTGAAATAAAATCGACTGCAACTCTTGGCAAAAGCAAAATAACAAGAACAGCAACTGCTAAGTTTCTTGAAGACAGAAGAATTACTTTAAACACACCTTTCCTTTGCCAGGAAGAAATTTCCAGACAATGGGTTTTAAATTTTTAAAAAACTGTTTCCTCTAATATTTTTTCAATATCAATTATTGACAGCGTTCTATCATTAGAATATTTTCCAATTCCTTTAATATATTTTTTATCAACTGAAACACCGGATTCAGAATTAAAATCAACTTTAGACGAATCCAATCTTAATACTTCAGTAAACATATCTACAAGAACTCCTATAGATTTATTTTTAAAATCAAATATAAAGATTTTTTTCTCTCCTGATTCAACTAATTCAGAAAAAACTCCTAATATAGTTTTTAAATTAATTACTGGAATGTTTTTTCCTCTGAGATTTATTTCACCTTCAATATAAGAATCAGATTCAGGAATTTTTGTAATATCTGTCATTTTAATTACTTCTTTTACTTTGTTAATATCTACAGCATATTCTTCATTTCCAAGTTTAAACCCAGCCATATGTAATTCAGACATTAATTCCTCCAAAAAATACACCGTAATCAGTTATCCGTGTTTTGCAATCCTCGATAATTGATTTATTATTGAATATAATCTATATTATTATGGTAAGTCAATTAAGGAGGGTTTCAAAATGTCATCAAAATGCGAAAATCAGACTAAAAACATGAATACATGCAACTGCTCATACAGCCCGTGTTCGAGAAAAGGTATATGCTGCGAATGTATTGCATTTCACAGGCAGAACGATGAGCTTCCGGCATGTTATTTCACAAAAGAACAGGAAGCTACATATAATCGTTCTATATCATATTTTGTAAAATGTAACAGTTAAAGAATCCCATATCCCCCGTCAAGGGGGATAACATTTCCTGAAAATGAATTAAATTCATCATTTAAAATAAATTTTGTTAAATTTAATATTTCTTCTTTTTCAATTTTTTTCTTTTTAGGCATATAATTAAG
>JBAZDD010000181.1:0-4981 GCA_041654635.1 Candidatus Muiribacteriota bacterium | reverse complement strand
ATTTTCAGAACACATTTTTTTTAAACCTGTTTTTAAAAATATTGTTACAGTAACACAAAATTATTTAAATTTGTTTTTATATGAAGGATATAATGATGATTTTGTAAAAAACGATATAAGCTATTCTATGCTATTCTTTGATTTTTATTTAACTTCTTATTATAAAAATAAAAATGAAACTTTTTTATTAAAATTAAGACACAAAATTTTCAAAGAAAAAACAATTAAAAATAAATTAAAAAAATTAGCTCAATGCATAAATAAAACTATTTAAATTATGGTAAAATTCTCTCAGGTTTTACTCGCGTTTTATTCCCGTTTTATCCGCGTTTTACTCGCGTTTTAAATAATTCTCACCTTTACCTTATCACCTTTTTTCAGAGTTATTCCAGCTGGATCAAGATAAATAAAACAGTTTGAATGAGCAAGTTCAGTTAAAATATTAGAATTCTGCATAGTTCCGGCAAGTTTTACAGAATTATTCTCCAAATTATAAATCCCTCTTAAAATTTCACTTCTTCCAGATTTACCTTCAAAAGTATTTTCAAAAGTAGCATTAATATATTTGTGATTGTAATCAATTCCTGAACAATTCAGAATTGCCGGTTTAACAAACTCATCAAAACACACAGCAGAAGAAACCGGATTACCGGGAAGGCAAAAAATCATTTTATTTTTAAATTTAAAAAAGCTGAACGGTTTGCCAGGTTTAAGTTTTATTTGTCGAAAAAATTCACGAGCACCAATTTTATTGAAAGCCTCTCCTACAAAATCAAAATCGCCGGCAGAAATTCCGCCAATAGTAATTATAATATCACTCTTATCCAATGCTTTTTTTAAAGTTTTTACAGTTTTTTCAAAATTATCAGAAATTTTTAAACTGAATATTTTTTCAATCCCAATCTTTTTTACCATTTCTTTTATCATCGGATAATTTGAATCTATCACCTGATTAATTTTAATCTTCCCTTTGCTACCAGCTTTTTTCAGCTCATTACCAGTGGTAATTATTGAAATATCCGGTTTTTTAAAAACCTTTACATATTGATTTCCACTTGAAGTAATCAAAGGAAAATTCATTGGATTTATATAGGTATTTTTTGAAATTAACAAATCATTTTTTTTGACATCTTCACCTTTATATCTTACATTTCTTCCTTTAATTAATACTGAATTAATTATAATTTTATTGTTTTCTACTGAAACAATTTCTTTTTCAGCTACAGTATCAGCACCTTCTGGAATTAAACCACCCGTATAAATTCTGATAGCTTCACTTTTTTTTAATTTTTTTGGTAAATCGCCAGCTTTGGCTAATTTCTTTGAAAGTGTCAGAGTTTTATTTTTTTGTAAATCTGAATATTTAAATGCAAATCCATCCATTGCAGAATTATCAGCCTGAGGAAGATTTAATTGAGAAAACACATCTTCAGCGAGAACATAACCACAACAATCAGCAACATTTAATTTAATAAAATTTTTTTCAGATAAATTTTCGGAAATTATTCTTTTTGCTTCATTTATTGAAATCATTTATTTTCTCCCGATAAAAATATTAACTACACTGGCAGATGAATTATCTGAATCTGAGAAGAAATCAGCGAATTTATAAATTGTATTAAACTGAATCCTTGCCCCAGGTTTTGTATTGTAAGTAATTCCTGATATATAATAATCAAGTTCAGATGCATTACCCAAAGTTGCAGAAACAGTTTCATCAGCATTGTTTCTTAAAATCAAATCACTACCATCAAGGGAAAGAAAATTTTTGTATTTTTTTAAAATTTCATCAATATATTTTTTTGATACAATTCTAAGTGGAGTTTCTTCCGATTTCTTTTTAATACCTTTAAAAATAGTTAGAGTTGTTCTCATCTCATCAATAAACTTCATAGCTTTATATTGATTGTGCTCTTCATAATTTTTTGTAATATCAAAACCTTTATATTGAACAAGCTTATCTGTTTTTTTCTCAAGTTCACTTAGTTTTTTCTGTAATTCTTTATGAGCTTTACCCGCTTCTTTAAAACATTCAAGAGCCTGGTCAACATGAGCAATAATTTCAGATACTTTCTCAGCTTCCTTTTTGAGCCTTTCTTCGAATTTTTGAACAGATTTGATTAGAGCATCAGTTTCTTTTTTCATAACACCTTCTTTTTACAGCCAGATTTATATTTGTAATATATTATAAATCGAAAACCTATATTTTTCAAATTAAAAACATCATATTTAAATTTTTAATATCAACAACAATCTCCATCACACCCACATGAACCATCACCTAAAATAGCATAAGCACACCCAACACCATTATTTACAGATAATGCTCCCACCGGACAATTATTTACACATGCCCCACATTCCATACATTTATCTTTATCAGATATTTCAATTTTATCTTGATTAACCATAAACACACGATGTGGACATACATCAAAACACTTTCTGCAATTAATGCATTTATCCTTATTGAAATTTAAAGTGGTTACATTTTTTATATATTTCACAGCCCCCCCTACTTGTTTAACAAAATAATAGAAAAATAAAATATAAATCCTAAAACTATGAAAAAAATAGATGGTTTATAAAAAATATCGATTTCTTTTTTTACTCCTGAAAAACTTGTATAAGTTGAACATCCTGTAAAATTCAAAGAAGAAAGTGATGAAATTACAATTGTCCAAATAACAACACTAAACTTTTCCAAAATTGAACCGTAACCAAAATAATCTAAATAATTAAAAATAATTACAGTATATATCACACCGACATAAAAACCTTTTATAAAAAATGCCTTGAAAGGAATATATGGTAAAAACATCGGAATCAGAACAGTTCCACAAACCAGCCCACCTAAAACAGGTATAACATTTTTTAAACTATTATTTATAATTAATTTGATAGATTTTTCATCTAACAGAAAATAATTTTTTGCAAGAAAAAGAATAAAGAAAAAGAATATGTATTTTAATGACAATTTTAATTCAACAGGTATCAATTTAATTCTATCAAAAAATTTAAAATTTACAGTTCTCATTTTTTCATCAGCATTGTAATGGTTTGTAATATATTGATTTATATCCTCTGCTCTTACAGGACCAAAAAAAACTTTAAAACCAGTTTTAATAAATACTTCGTTTGAATTCACTCCGGGAGCACTAAGTTGAGGTAATATCAATCTTTTATGATTAACAATTTCAGTTAATTTGCATTGTTTAATTTGACTGATTAATTCCTGAGTTCCAAAAGTCCCCTTACCTGCTGCACACCATACATTTACCCCCTTTGTGTCAAGGACTAAAATCCATGCATCTAATTCTTTTAAGCCAATTTTTAAAGCATCAACACTGAGCCTATAATTTGCGGTTACAAATACATCTGAGTTTTTATCTGGATTACCCAAACGATATAAACCCGGCTTAATTGAAAGCCCGGTTCTTTTTAGACCTGTTCTTGCTAAAAACCAGTAAAATCTATCTTTTAAATTTATTTTTTTTTCCAAATTTAAAAATCCAGTATTACATGAACAAACCTCACAACAACCCATAAGTTCCTCCTGATTAGTTTAAAAACCAGTGCTTAGTTGAATTAGCTATTTTTACAATAATAAGCATTACTGGAACTTCAACAAGCACACCCACAATTGTAGCAAGAGCAACAGGTGAATTCGCTCCAAACAGTGCTATTGCTACAGCAACCGCCAGTTCAAAAAAATTTGAAGCCCCTATCATTCCGGCAGGAGCAGCAATATCATGTGAAAGTTTCAAAAATCTTGCCGCAATATATGCAATAAAAAAGATGAAAAAGGTTTGAATAATTAATGGCACTGCAATAAGAAAAATATGTATTGGATTTTGAATTATTACATCACCCTGAAATGAAAATATTATTATCAGCGTAAGAAGTAATCCACTTATAGTCACTTTATCAAATTTTTGACAGAATGAATTATTAAAATAATCTTCGCCTTTACTTTTTATCATGTAATGTCTTGTAAAAGCACCTAATACTAAAGGAATCACTACAAAAAGAACAACAGATAAAATCAATGTATTCCAGGGAACTGAGACACCCGATACCCCAAGCAAAAATGCAACTATCGGAGTAAATGCTATAAGAATTATCAAATCATTTGTTGCAACCTGAATAACGGTATATGCTGGATTACCTTTTGTAAGATGACTCCATACAAAAACCATCGCAGTGCATGGAGCTGCACCAAGCAACACAGCACCAGCAAGATACTGTTGAGCCAGTTCTGCTGGAATTAATGCTTTAAAAACAACATAAAAGAAAAAAGAAGCTATTCCATACATTGTAAAAGGTTTAATAACCCAGTTAGTAACCCAGGTAACATAGAGACCTTTAGGATTTTTTCTAACATTTTTAACACTTTCAAAATCCACTTTCATCATCATAGGATAAATCATAATCCAAATTAAAACCGCAATCGGAATTGAAACCTGAGCATATTCAAATTTGCTTAAAAACTCAGGAACAAATGAAAAAAATCTTCCAATAATAATACCTGCAGCCATACAAAGCAAAACCCATACTGTTAAATATTTCTCAAAAAAACCTATACCCTGTTTACAAACTTTTTCTGACATATATTCTCCTAAATAGTAAAAATTACCTGCATTCACCAAACTCTTTTAATCTTTTACTGTCTTTAATACAAATACCTTGATTTCGTATTTGATTATAAACATACAAAATGACATCATTTCGTTTCATTTCTTCAGAAAGATAATAATAACTCCACTGCTCTTTTTTAAAAGATTTTAATATACCAGAATTAACCATATAAATTAAATGTCTTGAAACTTTGCTTCTTGTTTCTTCAAGAGAAGCTACAATACTGCAAACACATAAATTTTTTTCTTCAAAAAGCAAATTTATTATTCTCAGTCTGAGTGGTTCAGATAATCCTTTAAATAATCTAACATGTTCATTTAACATAAAAAACCCCTTATTTTGT
>JBAZDD010000180.1:0-5026 GCA_041654635.1 Candidatus Muiribacteriota bacterium | reverse complement strand
GAGCTTACTTTGGCGATCAGACCCCTCGCTTCTTTTACATCAAATGTTACTTTGGATGTAATTATTGGTTCCATGTAATCGCCTTCAAGCAGGGTAAATTCTATCTGATTTGAGTTATTTACTGGTTATCTTTTTTACCTTCCACCAATCACTTCGCCTGTTTCAGCATCTACAAAAACAATAGCGACATTTAAATAATTATATTTTATCGCTCTATAATCTTTTCTTCTTATCATTACTGGATATACTGGTCTTAATTCGAATGGAAAATATTCTTCATACCATTTTATAAGTATTTTTTCTTTTTCTTTATCAATAAATTTATAACCCATATCTTCCAATTTTTTTATATATACACTGTTATATTCAAAATTCGGATATTCTATTATTGGCTCCCCTTTATAAAAACGAGGTATTGAGGAATTTGCAAAAAGATTATCTTTTTTTTCATTTATTATATCTTCTTTATAAAAATCTTTTATAATTACATACTCGTCTTTATTAGCTTTTATAAACTCTATAAATTTTTCAAATCCAATTTTTTCTGCTTCATCTTTTGTAATATTTATTTGGTAATTTAATTTTTCCTTTAATAAATCAAAATTTGTTTTTTTTCTATGAACAAATGTTGAAAAACTACCATCAATATGTATTTCCATGCGAAAATATATTGGATAATATAAATTGTCTTTTTTATAAACATAATCTATAAAGTGGCTTTTCAATTCATCTTTTCCCGATGTCATAAAATGTAAATCAAATATCCAGTTAATTATTTTAATATCCTGCTGATTAATATTTTCTGGAAGATACTCCTGCATATATTTTCTGCTGTTTTTTATTATCTCAATATAACCAGGTTTTTTATCTGATTCAATTTTATATATTGTTGTTTTTTCCGCATCATTTGAAAAATGAAAAAAAACTAAATCGCCATCAATTGTAAATTTAAAATTAAAAGATTTTCTAAACGTTTCAGTGTAACTATTTATTCTAATTCCTACACTTACTTTTTCTAAATCGTGCAATATTTCTTTTTCACCTTTAATTTCAAAATATATATTCGATTGTTCAAGTTCTTTTTCCGTTATATATTTATTTTTAATATATTTTACAGCTTTATTATAATAAAATTCTTTTTCTTTTATTCGGTTTTGTCCAAATTCTAAGGCAATTACATGAAAGCTTAATATAAAAAGCAAAATAAAAAAATTTATTTTATTAATCTTCATCTAAAATATACCCCTTGCTTTTATTTGTAATCTCAGGTTTAACTTTCTGTAGATAAAATAATTCTGGGTCATCTGAAATATGAGTATCACGATATGCTATTCTCAATGAATCATCTGCAGTTGTTTCAGCATCAGATAATAATTCAAAAAAACGATTCGCCAGATGTGTAGAATATGGTCCAAATATAACAGTTGAAAATCCTATCATACACTTTGAACCAAATGCATCAGCTTTTTCAAATTCTTCAAGCTCTTTTATATTCCCTGCTTCACATGCTTCCAAAAATACAATATCAATATCTTTCATTCCGTTTCTTCTCCATCTTTTTACTGTTTCCAGAGTTATTTTACCTTCGATATATTCAATTTCATCACTGTCTTCATTAACTTTTAAATTTCCGGTTATTATTAATTCTGAACCTGAATCAGTATTGTATTTTCCATGACCTTTGAAATAAAAGATTTTATAATCATAAGGAGCTGGTTTTGTCCCTGTAAAATCAATTTTAAATAAATTTTCATAATAATCTATTGTAGGGCTGTAATTTGCCATACTTACATATCCCATTTTATCATTTATTGTTTTTATTACTTTTTCAAATTCTTCTATTTCTTTGTATACATTTGTCCATGTTAACGGATTTACACCCACACCTTTCGGCAAGCCAAAATACTGAGCTGCCTCATCTGATAATTTCTCTGCCCATTGATATATTGAATATAAAGATAATACTAATTTTCCTTTTATTTTGCTTTCTTTAAAATATGAAAAATATCCAGTATCATCTTTAACTGTCATCGTCATTTTGTTTAAATTCAGATTATCTTTTGTTATTCCTTCAAGTAATTTAACATATCCTTCTTTTAATGGAAGATAATATCCATCTTCCATTTCATAAAAATCTGTCAAATCATTTGTTGTTGCAATAAAAATCGGCCCAGTTTCAAAATATGCTCCAATTTTTTTTGCATTAATATCAGTATCTGCAAAAGCTTCCCTTGATATTTTTACAGTTAACGCTTCTCTTTTTCTATTATATAAACTTGCTGGTATTTTTATTCTGAACATCGAATCTTTTGATATGTATTTCAACTGATCTGCTTTTGCTGTTTTTTCAGGTGTAGATATCATATTACTTAAAATATAATTTGTGTTTTTGTTATTTGAATAATCTGGTGCAGTCCAAATTGTAATTTTTAATTGTTCTTCATCCTCTATTATTTTATTCCCGTCAAAATCATTAATTAAAATTGAATTAATTTTTATATATTCTATAATTGCAGGTTTTTTCATAATTTCATTCCTCTTCTCACCAACTTTTAATATTATGTCAGGATATGGGATTGGATAATTTAATTTTAATTCATAAATATCTGTTTCGATTTCACCCGAATCATTCTCAAATTTATATTCACCTTTGAATATTCTACTGTTTACTTCTGATTCTTCCATAATGATTTCAAAATTATTTCCCATTACTGGATTAAGTAATAATAATTCAAATTTTCCTTTTTGATTATCTGTATATTCATTTAAGAATTTTATTGTAAATTTAATCGGGTCTGCATAATTATCCGGATAACCCATTCCAACACCTTCAAGGTTATATGGGTTTATTGGCGGTATTTCGTTTATTCTTTCTCCTTTTTCGTTTACTATCATTATTGGGACTTCGTTCTGCCCGGTTAGTTCTACTGTTCGAGATACAATACGATTTCGCTCACTCGCTTTTACATCAAAACATATTTTAAACTTATTTTATAATTCTTCATCGGGTTCATAGTTTTCCATTAAAACACTTAAAATATTAGATAAATATCCATTACCAGATATAATTTCACCTGTTTCAACATCAACATAAAAAATCGTTAACCATGAATATGAGTTTTCATTTTTAATGGCAGTGCCTACCATCCAGCATACTCTTTGAAGCGAATCATGAAAACTTTCACCCTTAACATTTTTCCAGTTTACATTATCCCAGTTCCATCCATTTAGAGCTGCATTTACCGGGTAAGTTAATCCGTCTGTTATCCAAACTGGTTTATTATAATTTGTTAAAAAATAAACTTTCGTATCATAAGGTCTGTAACTTTCCTGTTTTGGATATTCAATTTTAAATTCCTCATCATTTAATATTGTAAAATTTTTTGTTCTCGCTATTTTCTCATAAACATATTTTACTTTTTCTTCAGCTTGTTTTTTGGATAAAATCAAAGCAGGTGAATAATAAATTTTATCAATTGAATCTAAAAAATTTTTGTAATCATCTAAATCAGTAGTTTTTAAAATGTTTCCATTAAAATCCAGCTCAACAGTAAAACTAATATTTGAATTATAATTATGTATATATCTCATAAATTTAACTTGATAGCTATCATAGTATTCTCCAAATAATTTTGGTTTTCTATTTATCGATGTTTTAAAATTAGTAAAATTTATATCATTAAATTTGTTAATAAATTCTTCTTTTGCAATTTTTATCAAATTATTTTTATCAATATTTAAATCCAATGAATTAGTTTGACAAAATATAAAAATTATTATAATTAAAAAAAGTTTTTTCTTATTCATTAACTCAATCCCCTAAAATATATTTCTTATTTATCATAATAGGAATAAAAACAGATTTAAGCTCTTTATAATATGGGTCATTATCTTCTGGTAAAAAGAATAAATATCTAGAAAATACTTCTTTAATATTTTTAAAATATATATCTGAACTGTATAATGGTGTTTGATTAGATACTTTCTGGTAATTTTTTAATATAAATTCTGCTGCTGGTATTCTTGCATTTTCAATTGAATATTCCAGATTATTATCTTTTAATAATTTAAAACTTTCTTTAGCAAATGCGGAGGTTATAACTGCGTGAGGTGAACTATTCCATCCAAATGCTGCTTTTGCTCCTGTTGCTTGTCTAAACTGTTCCAATTTTTCTCCTAAATTACAAGCATTTAAATATAATAAATCTGTTTTCATGTTCCAACTTTTTAATTTTTCTGAGGATAATTTAAAATCAGGTTTGGTGGCATAAGTTCCTATTGTTGAGTTGTAATCATTAAATATAAACATATATCCTTCGTTACTTTCTACTTCACCATGACCATCATAATAGAAAATTTTAAAATACTCATATTTTTCTATAGTCTCTTTTACACTTTCTCTTGTTGGTGATATATCTGTTATTGGTGTATATCCAGCTTTTTTTATTTCTTCACAAGTGCTTAAAAACGATGAAAAAGTCCAGTTTGTTACGTCCCCAACTTTTTTACCTATAAATTCATCTGAAAAATACAAACTGTACAAAGCTAATACTGGATTGGTAACTTCTTCATTTATAATCCTTCCATCATGTTTAACTTCTAAATATTCTGTTTCTCCATTATATATTTTTTTTGAAGATATTACAGTAAATCTTCTATCAGCTATGATTATATAATCCCCTTGTTCATCTGTTTTTATATCATTTTCAAAATCTTTCAATTTTGCTATGACAAATGATTCTGTTTCAAAAAATGCTCCTATGCTTTTAGCTTTGAAATTATGAGTTTTTCCATCAATTTTTAATTCTGTATCTATTTCATTTTTCAATTTATTTCTCTCTGTTTTTTTTATTTTAATTTTTATTTTAGAATTTTCTGGAATAAATTGTGTTTGATCAAGACTTTCTGATAAATTTTTATCAAAAATCGTGTTTGAAATTAAATAATTTTCTTCGCTTATTCTTTTAGCTGATGATATAACCGCAGGTGGAATATTTGAATAATCTGGGCTTTTTAATATTGGCAA
>JBAZDD010000179.1:0-5031 GCA_041654635.1 Candidatus Muiribacteriota bacterium | reverse complement strand
AGATTCAAAGTTAACGTTTGATAAAAGAAGCATTTTCCATTATTCAGGTTTTGCAGAATATAAAATCAATCCAGGCAACGGTGTATTTAATGTAACTGCTGGTGATTTTATTAATATAGCTGTCTTGGGAACAGAATTTTCTGTAAATAATAATGAAAATGCTGGTGAAATTTTTCTCAGAGAAGGAATAATATCAGTTAAAAGTGGTGAGTGGAATGAAATATTATCATCAGGTCAGAAAGTGGAATGGGATAGTGAAAAAGGTCTGATAACCAAACATGAAGCAGGGAATTTCATTGATTATAAAGGATTTGACCCTTTTGGTGAAGAATATTTTATTAATAACCCGGAAGATTATCTTACAAGTGAAGAGATGATTGACCACTATAAGAGCAGTGAGTAAGTGAGTAAGTGAGTAAGATAAATAGCGTAATCAGTGATGAGTAATGAGTGATCCGAAAAAAACAAAGATTTAAGAGCCGTAATCAGTAAAGCTTTTAACGGATAACGGATTACGGATTATGGGTCACGAGCTTTATATTGCTGTTAAGATTTTGTAGGGGCAGAACATGTTCTGCCCGTTTACGGATTACGGATTACCGATAACTCATATCGCTTTTACCTTCCGGTCTTGCTCACCGAGGAGGAAACTCCGGTTACTTATTCACTGTTTTTATAGAAAAAATTGGGGGGAGTTTGTTAAATGAATCTTAATAATCGGTTTTATGAATGTTTTAAAGAAAGAGCAGCAGAAATCACAATTAAAAATCTTACTTTCGGTCTCGGATACACCTCAGTAACAACCTCAAACAATGAAATAGGAATATGTTATACCTATTTTGATTCAAAAAAAGGTTGTTCAATGATTTCAAAATTTAAAAATTATGAAAGTGAATCCGGTTTAAATCTTCTTGAAGAAATAAAAGGCAAAGATACAATTCTCAGAAGCGGAGCAATAGCATTGATAAATGCTTTAAATTACAATAATGCAATAACTTTACCTGAAGACAGTGATAATTCTGTTCTTATGAAAGAAGTAGCTCCAGTAGAAGGTAGTAAAGTTTGTATGGCAGGTTATTTTCACCCCATAGTAAAAATGCTGGAAGAAAGAAAAGCTATTGTAGAAATTTTTGATATTAGTAAAAAAATAGGAGATGAAAAAGACTTTTATAATAAACTGGAAAAATGGGCAGATTCGTTTATTTTAACATCAACATCTCTAATAAACGGCACAGCAGAGGGAATACTTGCAAAAACTCGCAAGGATTGTAAAACTGTGTTACTTGGTCCATCAACGCCTATGGTAAAAGAACCATTCGAAAATTATAATATTTCAATGCTTTGTGGTTTCGTCCCTTCAAACTCTGCTATGGTATTGACTTCTGTAAGACAGGGAGCCGGTACAATGGTGCTGAATAAATGGGGTAAAAAGTCTTATTTGGCTTTTTTCTGAAAAAAACATAAATCTTATCAAAAAATTTGATTTTTGATTTTTTTTTGTATATTATTAGAATATAACAAAAAAATTTTTTTTGCGGGGATTTATGAGTAAATTATTTCTGACTGTGGACGAACTCGCTACATATCTTCGAATTAGTAGAGATTGTGCTTATAAACTTGCTCAACAGGGTAAAATACCAGCTACCAAAATCGGCAGAAAGTGGCGTTTTGAAAAAGAAATAATTGATAACTGGATTAAAAGTCAACAGAATGTTCATAAAGCCAATCAGAAGAAGAAAATTTTAATTGTGGATGACAATGAAGATATTAGAATTCTAATCAGAGAAATTTTAGATGAAGAATATCGAATTGAAGAAGCATCTGAAGGTCTTGAAAGTCTTAAAATCATCGGTAATGAAAAACCTGATTTAATAATTCTTGATATTAATATGCCTTATAAAGACGGTTATGAATTATGTGAATATTTTAAAAATACACAGGGGACAACAGATATTCCGATTATTTTAATTACTGGTCAGGATGTATCATCAATTGACAGAAAATTCAAAGAAGTCGGGGCTGATGATTTTCTGACAAAACCATTTGATAACAATTTACTGGTTTTTAAAGTTAAAAGACTGCTCGGAACAATCTGAAAAAACAGGGAGATTATGAAAAACTTAACTATTTATACTGACGCTGAAAATTTACCAGTTTTTCAACAGGGATATAGCATTAAAAATCTGGATTCTCTTTTAAAAATTAACACTCCATTAGCTGAAGAAACAAAAAAACAATCTGTTGTTATTATTCAAAATTCGGCAGTTATTGAAAAAATCAAATCTAATCCTGATTTTAATCTTATGCCAGTTATTTTCTGTGGCGAAAAAAATTCTTATAATTTTATTTTGCCTGATTTTAAATTAACAGATATAACAGACGATTTTGAAAATATAATTAACAGATATTATTTTGGAAGAAAAAACATTCCTTTCCAAATGACTTTTGAAATAAAGAGTGATTTTGAACAAGTAAGAGACAGTATTATTAAAATTATTGATAAAATAAAAAATCTTTTTAAAGGTCAGGATATGTTTTACATGAAGCTTGTTCTTGATGAAGCTTTAATTAATGCTTACAAACATGGTAATAAAATGGATACTTCAAAAAAAATAAAAATTGATGTAAAATATTATGGTTATAAAATTGAGTTCAGCATAGAAGACGAAGGGGAAGGATTTAACATAGTTGACTGGATGTCAAAACTCGAAACTGAAACAGATATTTATTCATCATCCGGTAGAGGGCTTTTACTGATAAAAGAATTAATGGACGAAGTAATGTTCAAGTATCGCGGAAACATAATAAATATGGTAAAATATATTAATTGAAATCAGGGGGAAGTAAATGAAGAAGAAAAGTCCGATAACTCACTATCGACTCGGTCAAATGTATATGATTAAGAAAGACTATTTCCGTGCGCGACTCGAATTTAAAAAAACTGTACAGCTTGACCCTGAAATGTATGAAGCTTATAAAAAACTTGCTGATTCTTGTATGGTTTTAGGCGATTTCACAGATGCTTTAGAAAACTATGAAAAAGCTTATAAAATCTATAAAGATGATCTAGAACTTGCAATGAGCCTTGCAATATGTTATGATAATAACGAAAGAGTTGAAGAGGCAATCAAGGTTTTACATGAAATCAGGGAAAAACAGGTTGATTATCCAATGGTAAATTACAATCTTGCTTATGGATATAAAACATTGAAAAACTACGAAGAAGCTGAAAAATATGCTAAAGAAGAAAAGAAACATTTCCCTGACAATGATATGGTTCCTGAATTACTTGATGAAATTAAAAAACTCTCTAAGGCAGGTAAGAAAAAATGATGATGGGAATGAAAACACATACTCAGTTTAATCCTGAAGAAATGGTTATTCATCCTATTCACGGTGTTTCGATTATAAAGGATATTGTTGAAAAAAAAGTTTATGGTAGAAGAGAAAAATACTATGTAATACAGCCAAAAATGGATAAACTTCAAGAAATTCTTATTCCGATACGAAATTCTGCTGAAATAGGATTGAGAAGAATTTCTGACAACACTGAATTTAAAAAAATAATGCAGATTTTATCAAAAAATCACGAAATAGAAGTTGAAGGTGGTTACTGGAACAGACAATATGCAAAAAGACTTGAAATGGTTCAATCAGGTAACATTTATCAGGTATCTCAGGTTTTAAAAATGCTTTCTGACAGAAGACAGGAAAAAATGCTTTCCTACACTGATGAAGAACTTTTCAATAAAGCATATAATCTTGTTCTGACTGAGCTCTCCCATTCAACTACCATTGACATGGAAGAGGTTGAAATATTAATAAACTTTACGCTGGAATCATAAATTAAATGTTGCAGGCTTTGATAAATCCTACAAAGTTTCTGAGAAAACATTTTTATAGGTTTTTTTACAGAATGTTTTCATCATTTGAAAAAAGAGAAAAACTCGCACGATTTTTTGCAGATAATCTTGAAACTCTAATTATAGCATTTATGCTTGCAATGTTTATTCGCGGATATATTATTGCAACATTTCTTATACCTTCAGGTTCTATGGAAGATACTCTTCTTGTTGGTGACAGATTAATTGGAACTCGATTTGATTTTCTATTTCGAGAACCTAAAATTGGTGAGATGGTGATTTTTGTTTATCCAGTTGACCCACGTATTCGTCTTATAAAAAGACTGGTTGCAAATGCTGGCGATAAAGTAGAGATTTATGGCGGGAAATTATATATAAATGATAAACCAGTAAATGAGCCATATTTAAAAGATAGAATGCTTGGAGAGTTTGGACCTGTGGTAGTTCCTGAAGGTCATTATTTTGCACTTGGTGATAACAGGAATAACAGTAATGATTCAAGATTCTGGAATAGAAAATCATATAGAAGAAATTTCTGGGAAAATGAAGAAGAAGTCGGATTTCTTGATGAAAAATATATTGAGTCCAGACCTATATTAAGATTCTGGCCAATAAAAAGATTTGGGGTGGTGCAGTAATGGCTAACGAAATTAGTGCAACCTGGCTTAAAGAAGTTGATTGTCCAGTATGTGGATTCAAGTTTAATGTTGAAATGATAAGAACAAGTAAAGTTCGTGTAATAGAAAATTACGATGATTTTGGCAGAAAATACTCTGATGAATTAAACCCATTACTTTATTCAACTTGGACCTGTCCTAAATGTCTTTATTCCGGTAACAAAGAGGATGAATATTATAAGCTTCTGCCTGAAATCAAAGTTAGAATTTTAAAACATAATTCGTTTTTGAAAAAAATATCAAATAATACAAATTTTTTAAATCCAAGAACACCTGAATCAGCTATAAAAAGCCTTCTTCTAAGCACGCTTTGTTATAGAATCCGTCGCATCAGTCGTGGAACAAATGCTTCCTGTTTTATGCGTATATGCTGGATTATCAGAAATGAAGGTCATCCCGCCGAAAAAGAAAAAAAATTTTTAAAAAAAGCTCTCAGAGATTATGTATTTGCTATGAGTAAAGAATATTCTCCTAATTTTGGAAAAATATCC
>JBAZDD010000178.1:0-5043 GCA_041654635.1 Candidatus Muiribacteriota bacterium | reverse complement strand
TTAAATTTATAACTTGATTTTTAAATTCAAATACTCTATTATTTCATTATAATGAATAAGAGCGTTGATTTTTATATAAATAAAATAATTGTTTATTTTCTGTATTTTGTTGTTTTTACAACTCCTCTGGTTTTTTCAAAATATACAAAACAAAATTTCCTTGAAGCAAAGGAGTTTTTTCTTATTTTCTGTGTTTCAATTTTAATTTTTATAAACACAATATACATGTGTTATAGAAAAAAAGGTACAGATTTCTGGGTAACCCCTCTTGCAAAAGTTGTAATGTTATTTATTTTATCAATGATAATTTCTTCACTTTTTTCAATAAATTATTATATGAGTATTGACCGTTTTTTAAAAATTATTATCTATTTTATTATAATGTGGGTTGCTTATGAGAATTTCAAATCATTTGAGGATTTATCAGATTTGTTTTTCTTAACAATAGTTGCTGGTGGAGTGGTTTCAGCTTATGGTATATTTCAGTATTTTGGAATAGACCCTTTTTTCCCTCCCGGGCAGGTTTTGGGTAATGAAGGAAGACTGAGAATTTTTTCAACATTTGGAAATCCGAATTTTCTTGCAGATTACCTTGTGCTGCCTTTTCCAATTGCTTTCATGTATTTTATTGAATACTCTAAAAGTATAAAAGGTAAAATTGCAGGAATATGTTTTACTTTGATTACAACCGTACTTATTTTTACGAGAACAAGAGGGGCATGGCTTGGTGCTTTTTTTGCAACTTTATACATTCTTATTATTATTTTTAGATACAGAAGAGAACTTTTTACAAAATTTTTAAAAATTTTATTTATTGTTTTTATTGCGATTATAATATTAATAAGCTCATTAATGGTTTTTTCAAAAACCAGAGAACCTATTATTGAAATGACTCAAACTGTGGTTGCGCGTTTTACTTCATCTCTTACAGTGTTGCAGAGAATTTTAATGTGGAGAGTTTCACTTTCGGCATGGGCAGATAAACCATTGTTTGGTCATGGATTACATTCGTTCAAGGCTTTTTATTCTGAATATCAGATGAAATATTTTGAAAAATATACGCTCGATTCAGGAAATCCACCCTGGGAGCACTGGCTTAGCTCTTCTGCAATAGATTTCAGACATGCTCACAATGATTTTGTTCAATTTCTTTCTGAACTTGGATTGCTTGGATTTGTTGCATTCTGCGGTTTTTTTGTGGTTTCTCTTTATAATGGAAATAAACTTTTAAAAGAAAATAAAGCTTTTTATTTTAATTTAGGGCTGAATGCTTCACTCGTCTGTTTAGCAGTTGAAGCGTTTTTTAATTTCCCTTTTCACAGAGCGGCTCCTTTTTTGACAGCTGTAATTGTTATGGCTGCAATTCAATGGCAGTTCAGAAAAGAATATGAAATAAAAAATAAACTGAATTTTTCAACATTAATAATAATTATTATAATTTCAGGTGCGGTTATGATAAGCGGTTTTACAGTTGGAGTAAAGAAAGCAAGAGCAAGCGTTTTTCATAAGGCTGCTCATATAGATATTGCTCAACGACAGAATTATGAGCGTGGAGAAAAACTTATTGAAAAATCAATAATGTTAGACAACAGCGAAGGAGAAGCATATTACTGGTATGGATTTTCAGTTTATGCCCAGAATAGACTTGAAGAAGCGGAACTTATTTTAAATGAAGCGCTTAAATTCAGCAACAATAAGCTAATTCATCTACATCTTGGTCTGATAGCATTAAGAAATTATGAGTATGAAAAAGCACTTCATCATTTGACTTTTATTGAATACAGTGATCCAACTAATTCACTTTCACGTTATTATAAATATGTTGTTTATAATTCTCTTATGGGGAAAAATCCTGAATCGGAAGAATATGAGGATTATAAAATTCTCAGATACAAAAATCTCTTAAATTCAGTTTTGCTTGATAAAGGAAATACACCAGCTATAAATGAAGCATTTTTTAATGAAGGACTTTCAGGTCGTGATGAGGAAGTAAAAAATAAATTATTTAAACATAGTGATTTTTCAATATTTAATAAAAATCAGCTCTTTTATCTTTTACAGAATTTTTCAGCTATGCTTGAAGATGAAAGAAAGAAGGAGCTAATTGAATTAATGATTGAAAAAATGGATTTTGATGTTAATCTGAAAATTAGAATTATCGAAAAAGCGATTGATTTTCACTTTTTTGATATTGCTCTTGCTTCGTTAAAAGAAATTATTGAAACTAACCCTAATCTTGCTATAAGTTATAAATTATATGGAGATATTCTTTCAGGAAAAGGTAATAGTAAAGAAGCCCAAGAGTATTATAAAAGATATGAAAGATTTAAGTGAAAATGAAATTTCTGAATAAAAATATATATGTAATTTTAATAATACTTTTTTCTATTTTTGTGTATTCGAATTCATATACAAGTATTATAAACACATATATTGAAAGAAATGATTTTGAGAATGCAAGAAGATATATGCTTATACTGAAAAATTCACGGGAATTATCAGTTGAAGAAGTACTGCTTGAATTAAAAATCAACAGTAATTTTATGTCTGATGAAGATTTCCTTGAATTTATGAGAAACAAGTTTGAGAAATATGGGTTTAAAGAAATATTACAGGAAATAATTAAATTCCAGAGTCCAAAATATTTTAATTTTAATGATTTAAAAATTCTATGTGAGAATTCAATTATAAATTTTCCTGAAGATTTTTCTTTTCTATTTTTCAGAAACATTAATTTTTATTCTGAAAAAGGTCTTGATATTATGCAGGCAAATCAGTATCGTAAGGAGCTAAAGACTTATCTTTCCTATAAAAAAGATGATTTTACAAATCAGGCAGAAGAAAATCTTATTTATCTGACTGCTTTTGAATTTGGTAAAAAAAATGAATCTCTTGAAAAGCTTTTTAAATCAGAAATTGAATTTAAAACTGAGTTGCAGTGGTTTTTTAAATTTATCCTAAGAAAAGAAGATGCTGAAAAAGTTTCATTCAGAGATGATTTCTTTCTTGTGCTTAAATATTTGACAGAACACTGGCTTGAAGGAAAAGATAATCTTGCTGAGTTTGAAAAACTGGAATTATCTGAAAAAAGTAATTTTTATAGAAATTTTGCTCTGGCAAATATTTATGAAAAGTTAAAAAACCGCGATAAAAGCATGTATTTTTTCGTGGCGGCATTAGACAGTTATGATGAAAGTATAGACAAAAAAGCTTTTGATAAAATTACACAGTCTGTCAATCGATTGTCAAATATAAAGGATGAAATTTACTGGGAATCTTTAATAAACAATATGCTTTCAAGAAATGAGTTTGATAAAGCCTACAGCTTTACAAATTATCTTTCAAAAGAAAAAAAAATTTTTACCCAGTCAAAAATTCTATTCTATTATTATGGAAATCATGAAAGCGCACTGGAAGTTATCAATTCTTCTAAATTGGATACAGTTGATATAAATTATATAAAAGCGGAAATACTTCTTAAAAGTTTCAGATACGAGGAAGCACTTGATATTTTTAATAAAATAGCTTTACAATCAGAATCTGCTTATTTTGAATCATCTTTATACAAGATTGCAGAAATATTAATTCAAACAGAACAACTTACAGAGTTACAGAATTTTTCTCTCAAACTTTTTCAGGAATATGGTGATACTCATTTTACAGGACAGCTTTTTTTGAAAATTTCAGAAGTTTTTATTCAGAAAGAAATGTTTGATGAAGCTGAACACATACTCCGATATGTTCTTTTTAATTTTTCTGCCGACTCTGACATTTTTAATCAAACCATGGATCAGGTTGAAAAATTGAAAATTGGCGATGATTTGAAGGAATTGCAAAATAATATTAACACTCTTACTAACGAATACCGTAATTTTGATAAACCTAAATCAGTTAATGACAGTCGTATTAGAGTTCCATCAGAACACTCTGAAAATGTTGAAAAAATATCTACTGAAGAAGTCTCTATAATTGATACAGAAGAAGTTGTTTTAAAAGACGAATTGATTGATGACAATCAGGGTGATTATGTTGAAGAAGTAAGCGGAGAGGGTTCTCAGAGAAGAAGGAGAAGATTGAGTGATATTCTTGAGATGGCAGATGAAACCAGAAAATCCAAAGCTTTAGAAGGAAGCGTTTTAAATAAACAGTTTTTTGTTACAGGTGAAAAAACAGAAGAAAAAATCAAGCTTGAAAATAAAATATCAGAACTTGCAAAAACACAGCTTGAATTGATGCTGATTAATAACAAACCAGTTGATGTTTTAGCTCATTCAGAAAAATTATTTAAAGATGCTGAAAGTCTCAATATAGAAACTCTTAAAAATGTTGCTGTTGTTGGAATGGCTGAAGCAGCTTATCTTGAATACAGAAATATTGATTTAATTATAAAATATTTTTTTGATATGCTTAAAAAGAACAGACAAATTGATGATAAAAATGCTGTTATTAATTTTTATTCTCAGATAATTGATTTTTTTGTTTCAAAAAAATATTACAATCATGCTGTTGAACTTATTGATAATTATTATTCAGAAATTGACAAAAATTATGATTATGATGAATTTCTAAAAAAACGCATAGAGATAAATTTAAGTAATGGAAATGTTGATACTGGCTCGATAATAAGATTAATATCAAAAGACAGAGATTTCATAGATGAATTTCTTATTAAAAATGAAATTTTTGATAATCAGGATCTTGTTAATCACAGATTGTTTACAAGACTTGAAAAAACTTCTGATTTTTATAAACAGTTCAAATCAAAAAAAACTGTGGCAGAAAAATATGAGTTTTTTATCGAAAATGAACTCTTTAAAAAAATAAGAGATAGTCATATGGAATTTATAAGTCAGTGGAATCAGAGTGCTGAGGTTTATATTAAGTGTAAAAATGCTTTATATAAAACAGAAAGCTGGAGTGAACTCGAAAACCTGCTGCTTTTAGCAAAAAACAGACTAAATTCTAATATTGCCGGAGTTGAAGAATATTCAAAAGTATTAAATTTTGCATTGAAAAACCATTCATATTTACGAGTTTTAAATA
>JBAZDD010000177.1:0-5051 GCA_041654635.1 Candidatus Muiribacteriota bacterium | reverse complement strand
TATACGCTGCTTCTATATTACTGTTTCACAATTACATATGTTGTGGTTTTATTAAATTTTATTATTGTGCTGTCACTAGTTTTTTCAATTTCATATACAAGATTTTCAGGATAAAAAGAAACTTTTGAAATATCTTTTGAGTTATTAATTGTAATATTCCATTTTTCATCCCCGGTGTTTCTGGAAGGATTTACAATATGAAAAATATTTTCCCCAGAAGAATTTGAATAATTAAAAACTCTTGCATTTTTTAAATCTGTGGTAATTTTTTTATTGTATCCGTTGAATAAATCAGCGATTTCTTTTATAAAACCGATATTTTTTGTATCAGCGTATCTGAAAATATTTTCACTGTAATTTGCTGTATTTATTATAATTTTATAATTTTTTCTATCATTCTCAGTTACTTTTTCACTCCATTTAAAATCAAAATCATATCCATTATCAAGCAGATAGTAACATACAGCCCAGTATTGTTTAAAAAATCTTTTTGTAATGACTTTTTCCTGTGGAGCTGTAACAAGAATATCACTATCAGTATTTCTTTTACCGAATAAATCATTGTTAGTTTTGATGAAAGTAAGAAAATTTCTTATATTTCTTTTTGAAAATTCATCGTATTGATTATATGCAACACGATTTGAGTATGGAAAAACAAATTCAGCACCAGAAGCAAGCATTTCAGCTGCAAAAATATTAAGGATTTCATCTTTTTCTGATTTAAAATCTTTCAGCACTCTTTCGTATGGATATGTATCAAGAAATGACAGGATTTTTTTATCTGAAAGGGATTGAGCCATTTTTACCACTGGTATCCACGAATTATACGGAGACCCAAAAAGTTGATGACTTGGTTCCCAAAGCCATGGAGTTCTCAAATCGCCTGCAATATCAATGTAATCATAAGAAGATACTGCTGGAATATATTCCCCGGCAAGTCCCCATGAATTACCAAATATTTTTATTCCAGAATTTTTTTTCCTGAAGTTATCAACAAGTTTTTTAACATTATTATTATCTTTTTCTATCTGATAGCGCCAGTAATCCTGTCCAAGCGGCGAATACATTTCTCTGTCACCTTCATTAACATGAGCAAGTCTGATTCCGTGAAGATAATTTACGTAATTAAAATTTGATTGCTGTGATTTACCATTCTTTTTAAGATATTCTGTAAATCCATTTATACAGACATCACAGTAACATTCACCGCGCCAGTGTTCCTGTGCAGGCTGATCAAGTTCAACAAAATCAACTTTGTTTGATGCAAGAATATCAAGAAGCTTATTTAAAAAATCCTGCCACTCTTTTCTGTTATAACATCCATGGAGCGTTTTATCATCAATATAAACAAGATGACCAAGTGGATTCCTTGCTCCTGCTCTTTCTTTGAAAAGTTCGCTATCCTGCGAACTTATACTTATTCCACCAAGCATGGCAGAAGTTTTTCTTCCATTTTCATTTAAAAATTTAATAATATCTTTTGTATCTTCAGCATATTTTAAAGCATTTTCATGAGTTATTCCCCAAAGGTTCATCACTCTGAACGCAACATCAGCATCAAGCAATAAAAAAGTATCTCTGGATTCTTTGAAAAAATCATAAGCAACCCAAGTAGTAGAATTTTCAATTTCGCGGGAATAAACAACAGATATAAATAGTACAACTGTAATAATCAAAAAAATTTTTTTATTCATAGTTATATTATATCATAAATAATGAAGAGAATTAAAGTTTAGAAATTCCCATGTTGGTGGGGTGGTTATTTGATTTTTTAATTATTTATTATTATATTTATGTTGTATGAGATGGAGGGGCGGAAACATTTTTGCTGGTGTTTTATTAATTTTCTCAGCTTTATTTCTCGGATTATATGCTTTTTCTATTTTTTATTTTTATATTGAAATTTCTATGTATCCTACTGTTGAAGCAAGAATTTTTTTTAATCAGAAAGAAAATTCATTTACTGTTATTTACAGACCCTCTTTTATTAATATTGAAAAAAAACTGGACAGTTCAAAATATCCTCAACTTGCTGGACTGAAAACAGTAACTTTATATTATCTTCCGGAAAATCCTGAGATTATTTACCTGAAACCTCGTTTACCTTTTAATTTTTTTATTTCATTTTTATTTTCTGTTATTATGTTTATAGCAGGTTTTAAAATATTTCTTGCAACTAAGAAAAAATAAAAAGGTGAAATTATGTATTTAAATCTTCAGACAGCACCTGATACTATTGTAAAATATGTTGATTGTGCTCAAAAAAACAATCTTAATATTGAAATTGCTGATTTTCATCATCCTGAACTTTTGAACAATTCGAAAGCTTTTTCAATTCATAAAAGGTTTGTAAAAAAAACTCTAAAAAATTTTAAAGGCAAAATTTCAATGCACGGTCCTTTTTATAATATGGATTTTACCTCTCCTGATATTCTTATTCAGAATGTTGTAAAAAAACAGTTTAAAAAAGTATTTGATTTTGCCCATTCAATTAATGCTGAAAATGTTGTTATTCATTCGACCTTTAATCCTAATATTGGTCATGAAAGCTATATAAAACTGTTTATAGAAAATTCTGTTTTATTTCTTTCTTCATTTGCTAAATCTACTAAATATAAAGGTAATATTCTTATTGAAAATATATGGGATGAAACCCCTGATTATATTATTGAAATCATTGACAGACTCGAAAATGAAAATATTAAAAATGTTAAATTTATTACTGATATTGGTCATATAAATATTTTTTCAAAAATAAGTGCGGCTGAATGGATATTTAAAGTAAGAAATCACTGCTCATATTTTCATTTTTCAAATAATTTTGGAAAAATTGACGAACACAATGACCTTTTTAATGGAACAGTAAATTTTGAGTCTGTGGTTAAAACAATTATGGATAATATTAAAAATCCTGTTATTACACTTGAAATTAAAACTGATTTTTCATATATTGAGGAAAGCATTGAATATATTCAGGGTTTAGTGAAGCAGTACAAGACTTGAAGCCATAACTAACATACCAAGTATCAAGCCATAAATTGATATATGATGCTCACCATATTTTTCTGCTGATGGAAGAAGTTCATCTAGTGAGATAAATACCATAATACCTGCAACTCCGGCAAATACAAATCCAAATATGCTTTCTGAAACGAAATTCATTAAAATAAAATATCCGGCAAGCGCACCTAATGGTTCAGCCAGACCTGAAAGAAATGAATAATAAAAAGCTTTTTTCCGGCTTCCGGTTGCATAATATATTGGAACAGATACAGCAATCCCTTCTGGTATATTGTGAATTGCTATTGCTATCGCTATCGGTATTCCAAGTGCTGGATTTTTAAGAGCTGCCATAAATGTTGCTATTCCTTCAGGGAAATTATGTATGGCTATTGCAAGTGCGGTAAATATTCCCATCCTGTATAAATGACCATGTTTGTTAAGTTTTTCTTTGCTAATTTCTTCAACATTATGCATTTCATGAGGGTTTTCATAGGAAGGAACAAATTTATCAATTAACGCGATTAGAAATATCCCACCGAAAAAACCAAGTGTTGTATAAAACAAGCCAACCTTACTTCCATATATTTCGGACAAAGATGTGTTTGCTTCGGCAAATATTTCTGTAAAAGAGACATAAATCATAACTCCTGCTGAAAAACCAAGTGAAAAGCAAAGAAATTTTGTATTAGTTCTTTTTGCAAAAAAAGCTATTGCACTTCCTATTCCAGTTGAAAGTCCGGCAAAAAGTGTCAATAAAAAAGCAAATAAAATATTTGGATTTTCCATTTAATTTTCTTTACCTTCCGCATTATAAATAAGATTGTTAGCTTTAATTAAAAATACTGAGTATTCTATTTCATCAAAAGTATGCTGATTGACGGTTTTCATATGTTTTTTAATTTTTCTGAAAATTCTTGGTTCAACCGTCTGTTTGATTTTTTCAATTGTCGGATTATCAGCATGATATAAAGCATGGACAAGTTCATCAATAGATGTACTTTCTACTATTCTGACAATTTCATTGTCTTCAAGATTTGATAATTGATTAACATTGTTAAGCATTGTGTTCCCCTCTCGATGCTGCAATTATAATATTTTTTTTTATTATATTAGTATTTTATTAAAAAAAAAATCATTATTCAAGTACAACAGGGTTTATTTTTTTGTCAGTCACTAAATTATATATTGAAACTCCTTTAATATCTTCATCATTATTGTTTAAAAAATTACCATGTATAATCAAGTTTTCAAATTCTCTCTCTTTTAAACTTTCAATAATATCATCCACTGTAAGCAGTCCATTACACCGTATATTTCCACCGAAAAAATTATTTTTTATAACTTTTACACAGTTTCCAAAATATCTTTGCATTAATGGGGCTGCATATTCTGAACACACTATGCCACTTTTTTCAGTTAAAGTATTTTTAATTGATTCAAAATTTTCAGAAGAAATATCGCTTTTTAAGAGTATTCCTGAACTTTGATTTTCCTGTTTTTTTAATTCCAGAGTTATTTCTTTATTATTTCTAAGGATTTTAATAATCGGATTCTGCTTTTTAGTAAGCATATTATGAGCATCTGAAGCTGAAAAAACCTTTTTTTCATTAATAGCTAATATTTCATCGTCAAACTTCAAATCAGCTTTTTTGGCTGGAGTATTAAGTAAAACACCTTGAATAAGTGCTTTGCCATCTACATAATCTGGTTCGATTATTACTGGATATTTTTTTCTAATCTGGTTTAATTTTATTTTCAACTCATCAATATCTACTTTAAGGTAATCGGGTGAATAAAATTTTGTATATCCTGGCACAAAAACCTTTACATAATCTGTTTTATTGTCAAAAACATATTCAATTGTATCATTTATCCAGGAATAGGATTTTTCAGTATTTACTGCAACCAGACTTGTGGTATAACTGATATTATTGAGAGCTAGATATTTTGGACTGTTAACAGCTGTTTCTGGATTTCTGTCTCTGGTGAATTTTTTTCTTAATGTCAAGTCAGCCGCATTAAGTGACAGGTTGATTTCAATATTATTT
>JBAZDD010000176.1:0-5054 GCA_041654635.1 Candidatus Muiribacteriota bacterium | reverse complement strand
CAGAGCCAAAGGTTTTATTTTTTACAATACTGAAAATGAAAATGTTGAATATCACGAAAATACTCAGATAGTAAATATTCCACAGGGGGCTGGTGTTCAGTCTGGTAAACTGCTGGTTGATAATAATGTCAATGTTTTAATAACTGGTCATGTTGGACCTAATGCTTTTAATGTATTAAAAAGAGCAGACATTAAAATTTATTCTGCTAAAGCTGGAACAGTTCAAGAAGCATTGAAAAATTTTGTAGAAAAAAATCTTGAAGAATTAACCGGGGCTGACAAACAAGGTCACTGGATGTAGGTGAATATTTATGAAAATAGCAATTGCAAGTGGAAAGGGCGGCACTGGCAAAACTACTGTTGCCGCCAACCTTTTTTATGCCATGAAAACATTTTATAATAATGTTGTTTTAGTGGATACAGATGTTGAAGAACCTAATATCGAGCTTTTTTTTAAAAAACAGCGAACTGAAGAAACTCCAGTTAATGTTCAAATACCAGAATTTATTGAAGAAAACTGTACTGAATGTGGAAAATGTGACAATATATGTGAATTTAAAGCTCTTGTTACAATTAAAAACAAACCATATATTATTGAAGATTTATGTAAAGCCTGTGGTCTGTGCATAAGAGTTTGTCCTTCAAATGCTCTTGTAAAGAAAGATAAGAAAATAGGCAAAATAATACATTCAGTAACTGATGATAATTCAAATATTATTTCAGGTGAACTTGAAGTCGGACAGATATTGACTTCAACTCTTATAAACAAAGTTAAAAAGCACAGTTTCAATCAAAATGGTAAAGTATATATTATCGATGCTCCACCAGGTACAACCTGCCCGGCTGTAGCTTCAATAAAAGATTCTGATATTGTGGTATTTGTAGCCGAACCCACTCCTTATGGATTGAAAGATTTAAAACTTGCTGTAAAACTTGCTCAGAATTTGGGCAAGCCTTATGGTGTGATAATAAATAAACATGGTTTAGGGAATGGAGATACAGAAAAATGGCTGGAAAGTGAAAATATTAAAATTTTCGGGAAAATTCCATATCTTGATGATATTGCACTGAAAACATCGAATGGTGAAATACTCACAAGTTATGCTTCAAGATTTGTTGTTATAGCTGGCAATATTTTAAGAGAGGGGGGAGAATGAAAGAAGTTGTCGTGATAAGTGGAAAAGGTGGCACAGGAAAAACCAGTTTGACTTCCTCTCTTGCATATTATTTTGAAAATAGAATTATGGTTGACTGTGATGTCGATGCTCCTGACCTTGAAATAGTTTTTAAACCTGAAAATTATGAAGAGTTTGATTTTATTGGTGCTAAAAAAGCAAGGATTAATCAGGAAAAATGTACAAGCTGCGGGTTGTGTCGTCAGGTGTGCAATTTTGATGCGGTAAATTTAATTGACGGTAAATACACAATTGATAATCTTAACTGTGAAAGTTGCGGAGCATGTGTGTATTTCTGTCCGGTTAATGCAATTGATTTTGAACCTGAAATTGCGGGGAAATATTTCCGGGGAAAAACTCGTTTTGGTGAACTTGTTCACGCAGAACTTGAGCCAGGTGAAGAAAATTCAGGCAAACTTGTTGTTACTGTAAAAAAAGAAGCAGAAAAAATTATTAATCAGGAGAATATTGAAAATATGCTCAGCGATGGCACCCCCGGGATAGGCTGTGCTGTAATTGCATCTATTTCAGGAGCTGATTATACAGTATGTGTAACAGAGCCAGGGGTTTCAGCTATTCATGATATGAAAAGAGTTTTAGAACTTACCCGTCATTTTGGGATTAAATGCGGAGTGATTATTAATAAAGCTGATATTAATCCAGATAAAACTCTTGAAATTGAAACATTTCTTCTTAAAAACAATATCTGTCTGCTTGGTAAAATTAATTTTGACAAAAATGTTATTAATGCTCAGATTAACGGACAGACAATCCCGGAATTTGATAAAAAATCAGACACAGCATTAAGGGTTGAATCCATATATAAAAAACTGGTGGAGGAATTAAATGGATAATGTAAAAAATGTAATTGTAGTATTGTCAGGTAAAGGTGGTGTCGGTAAATCAACAGTAGCTGTAAATACGGCGGTATCACTTGCGATGCAGGGGAAAACAACTGCAATATTAGATGTTGATATTCATGGACCATCTATTGTAAAAATGCTCAAACTTGAAGGTAAAAGAGTAGATTTTGTAGGTGATAAAATGATTCCGGTCAAAGTGTTGAGCAATCTTTATGGCTTATCCCCAGCCATGATGCTTGAAAATGAAGAATCTGCACTGATATGGCGTGGACCTAAAAAACTGGCTTTTATTAAACAGATGATTGAAGATACAGAATGGGGTGATTTGGATTATCTTGTGGTTGACTGTCCGCCAGGAACCGGCGATGAGCCATTGACTGTTTTTCAGACAATTAAAGAATGTAATGCGTTGATTGTTACAACACCACAGAATGTAGCTTTGATTGATGTTAAAAAATCCATTGAATTCTGTCGTCAGATGAATGTTCCGGTTATTGGAATAGTTGAAAATATGGCTAAATTCAGATGTCCTGACTGCAATAAAGACCATTATATTTTTAAAGAAAATGGATTACGTGATTATGCAAAATCAAAAGATATTGAAATTGTTGCAAGTCTTCCAATTCAGGCTGAAATTGCCAATTTATCAGATGAAGGAAAACCTTTTGCATATTTCGGAAGCGAAGATTTAAAAAATGAATTTGAAAAAGTAACAATAAAAATCTTATCAACAGATAAAAACAATAACAAGGAGAAAGTTATGAGTAATGCTAAACTTGAAAAAATTGCGGTTCCTGTTGTAAATGATGTTTTATGCCTCCATTTTGGACATTGTGAAAAATTTTTAGTAGCAGAAGTTGACAGAAACAGTAAAAAAATTGTAAATACTGAATTTCAGACTCCGCCTCCACATGAACCAGGTGTTATCCCTAAATGGTTGAACGAATTAGGTGTTTCTGCTATTATTTCAGGTGGAATGGGTCAGCGAGCGCAGGATTTGTTTACTCAGTTTGGAATATCAGTTTTAACAGGCGCGCCTGTTGAAGCTCCTGAAAAAGTGATTGAAGATTATTTAAACGATAAACTCACACTTGGTGCTAATACCTGCGATCATTAAACTGGAGATTTTATGCAGAATAGAAACGGGAATAGAAATGGACAGGGACAGGGGAATTGTCACTGCTGTAACAAAAAGCTGAATAACTGTTCATGGAAAGATAAATTTTCTGATAAGGGTCTTAAATTTACAATCCCGAGACAGGAAATTATCAGAATCATGCAGAAAAATGATAAAAGTCTTTCTGCTGATGAAGTTTATTCCCATATTCATAAAGTTGCACCTGAGATTGGTATTGCAACTGTTTACAGAACGCTTGATTTATTAACAAAAATGGGATTTCTGCTGAAGTTTGATTCTTCTGATAAAATATCAAGGTTTCAGCTTCGCGGAAAATCCCATAACCATTTTCTTGAATGTGTTAAATGTGGAAATCTTATTGAATATACATCAGAAATTACTGAAGAAGAAAAAAAACTATTAAGTATTGAAGAAGAAAAACTGGAAAAAAAATACAAATTTCAGATTAATTATCATATTGTAAAATTCTATGGATTCTGTCCTGAATGCAAGGAATAGAAAGGGTTTAAAAAAAGTGCTTCACAAATCAGAAAATTCCTCTTATACTTAAAGCAACAAATTAAACATCAGGGGGATATATGATTAAAAAAGCTATAACAACATTGCTAATAATGTTATTTTTGGGGAACCTTGTATTTGCAGCTGACGGAAAATCAGACATTCAAATGGAAATGCACAATCTGTTAGAACTTAACTGGAAAATTTCAGAACAACTTTCAAATGGTGAAATGAATTTCGATTTAATCTCAGAACTTGACTCCAAAACAGAAAATTTAGTTAACAATCTTATAGAAGCTATAAAAAACGAAGATGAAAAAACATTAAACATGATTAAAGAAGAATTTGAGCTTCTTGATGTTCATTCACAGAATTTTATTTATTGTGAAGTAATCACAGCAATTGAAGAATTTTCAAGAACAGAATCAATACCAAACTATTTACCAGGATACGGATATACAGATACAGATTATATTTATAAATTAGGAAAAGAAGTAGAATCAAAAATATCTCAGTCCTACTGGAAAAAAGAAAAGAAAATAATTCAGAGCAATAAAGAATATACTTTTTATGTAAAAATGGAAATAGCTGCTGAAATGGGTGCACAGATTGGTGGGGGAGCAAATTCTGGAGTTTTCAACATAACAGGTGAAGCTCACTTTTCTGTTAATGGTAAACTTGAAAAATTTGCCCAGACAAAAATCATTACAAATGAAACAGTTGAAACAGAAACACTTTTAATGTATGAAAAGCACAGAGTGGTATTTGAAGTATGGAGAGCTCCAAAAAATAATACAAACGGATGGGAAATGGATGGAACAACATTTTTATACAAAGAATTCCCAGCTGACACAACAATAATATTAGATCCAGGTCAGATATTTGGATTTTAATTAAAAAAAATTATAAAATATTAAAAAGTCTGGTATGATGTAAATATCAGACTTTTTTTATTGGGGAATTAATATGATTAATATTTTAAAAAACATTTACTTTCCATTTGAAGGTAAGGAAGTTAAGGGAAGTTTAATATTTACAGACAAAATAAAAACATTTATACACGGTGATGATATTGAAATTTCAGTTGAAGGAAACACCATTGATGGTGAAGAAAAACTCCTTCTTCCAGGATTTATTGATTCACATGTTCATTTTAACACCCCAGGATTTACACATCGTGAAACATTTGAAAAAGGAACAAGAGGTGCAATAAAAGGCGGAGTAACTACAATAATGGATATGCCCTGCACATCTTTACCACCAGTTGTTGGTAAAGATGAATTTGAAAATAAGTATAATGTTGTTAAAAATGATGCATGGTGTGATTATGCTTTTCATGGCGGGATTTCTGCAAATTTATTTGATAAAAAAGATTTTGAA
>JBAZDD010000175.1:0-5071 GCA_041654635.1 Candidatus Muiribacteriota bacterium | reverse complement strand
CCTATTTCCATAACGCTTGCAGCATGTGAAGGTTTACCAATTCCAGCGTCAACAATTACAGGGATTTTTGAATTTTCAACAATAATATCCAGATTATAAGAATTATCGATTCCTCTACCACTTCCAATCGGTGAGCCAAGTGGCATAACACATATACAACCTGCATCCTCAAGTTTTCTGCATAAAACAGGGTCATTCCCAATATATGGCATGACTTTGAAACCTTCTTTTACAAGGATTTCACAGGCTTTGAGAGTTTCTACAGGGTCTGGCATAAGATATTTCATATCATTAATTACTTCAATTTTTATCCAGTCAGTTAAACCGCTTTCTCTGCCTATTCTAGCTATTTTTACTGCCTGTGAAGCTTCTTTTGCTCCTGATGTATTCAATAATACAGTGATTTTTTTTCTATCAATATTTTTTAAAATATCATCAGTTTCAGCTTTTTTTACATCTACTCTTCTGAGTGCTACTGTTATCATTTCTGTCTGAGTCTGTTCAATTACTTTTTTAAAAATTTTATTATCTGGAAATTTTCCACTTCCCAGAATAAGTCTTGATGAAAATTTTTTTCCTGCAAGATAAAAAAAATCATTATTCATTAAACTTCTCCTTCATGGCACAGTATTCTCCACATAAAGTGCATGGAGTATTGTTATCAGAAATTTTTGAATCGACGTATTTATCAAACATTTCAGGGTCTATTGAATAAATTTTCTGTTTTTTCCAGTCAAAATCTCTTCTGAATTCGGAAAATTCTCTATCTCTTTTCAATGCTGCTTCTCCTCTTTTAACAATATCAGCTGCATGAGCTGCTATTTTTGCAGATATCACTCCTGTTTTTACATCTTCAAGCGAAGGCAGTCTTAAATGTTCAGCTGGGGTTACATAACATAAAAAATCAGCCCCTGCTGCTGCCGCAATCGCTCCACCAATCGCTCCTGTTATATGGTCATATCCTGGTGCAATATCTGTAACCAGTGGTCCAAGAACGTAAAATGGAACTTTGCCTGATAATTTTTTCTGAAGTTTTACGTTTATTTCGATTTCATTTAACGGAACGTGTCCTGGACCCTCTATAAAAACTTTAGCTTGCTTACTGACACATTTTTTTGCCTGTAAACAAATATTCTGAAGTTCATCTATCTGAGCATTATCTGTTGAATCATTCAGACATCCTGGTCGCATTCCATCCCCTAGTGATAAAGCCATATCATATTTTTTTGAAATTTTTATTAATTCATCAAAATATTCAAAAAAAGGATTTTCCTGTCCGGTTTTTTTCATCCATTCAAGAATAAATGAGCCACCACGACTCACAACTGATATAAGACGAGGTGATTTTTTCAGTATTTGAAGAGTTTTTCTATTAATTCCTGTGTGAACAGTAACAAAATCAACTCCCTGGTTTGCGTGTTTTTCAACACTTTCAAAAAAATCTTTCTCTGTGATTTTATCGATTTTCTTTTTATTTTCGAGTGCTTCTGCCATTAGTTGATATATTGGGACTGTTCCAAGAGGCACTTTACATTTTTCTAATATTTTACTTCTTACATAATCAATATTTTTTCCTGTTGATAAATCCATTACAGCATCAGCACCAGATTTCACAGCCAGTTCTAATTTTATTATCTCATCTTCTAATGAATCTATTTCTTTTGATGTTCCAATATTAGCATTAACTTTTGTAAACATTCCTTTTCCAACAGCTATGGGCTCAATATCTCTCAGGCGGGATTTAACTATGCAGATTTCACCAGTCTTTTCATTTTCTCTGATAAAATCCTCAGTCTGCATTTCTTTTAACGCAATTTTTTTATACATTTTTTTCCTCCATTGATTTTTTTTCAATTTCATAAACTTCAAATCTGAATTTTTTTATTTCTAAAACTTTTTCACCATAATCTTCAATTGATTTTGATACTTCTTCAAGAACTCTCATACTTTCATCAACACGTCTGAAATTTGATATTAAAATTGAATTTAGAGATTTATGAGATATTTCTTTTTCTGTATTAAAAAATTTCCCACAATCTTTATCTGTATTTCTTGATTTAATCATTTTCTGATAATCAAATAGATTATTTATGCAGTGTCGAATTTCTTTAAGTCTGAGTGCTGAATTTTTATTTTTTGATATTCTGAAATAATCTTCTAATAATCTTAGAGAACCTGTTATTCTGTTTAAATTGATATCTATTATCTGATATGAATATAAATTGTTCAAAATCTGCCTCCCTACGCCGGTATTATCCGGATCAGGTTTTTTTGATTAAGGGTTAAGGCTACAGCCTTTCTCAGCCGCTTTAATCGCAGCACCCCTGGCACTTCAATATTAAACTATCATAACTTTTTTATAAAATCAACCGCCGCCGACAAAATTAAAAATTTTCACATTGTCACCTTGATTGATAATTCTGTCATAATTATTAAATTCTATTATTTTTGCATTTACCTGAACCACAAGTGGTTTTCCGTGAAATTCAGTCTGACTTACAAGTTCACCAACTGTAATATTTTCTTTAACATCAATAATATTTCCATTAAGCTTAATTTCCACTTCTGTAACCTCCACAGAAATCGCATTTATCAGGATACTGTATTTTTTTTATAAAAATATTTGGTTTTGTTTTAAAAAAAACCAGTCCACCATAATATTCCTGAGATAAAAAATTTACAAATTCTTCAACCTGCAATGTCGCTGCAAGCATGACATTATGAGCAACATTTATATTTTCAACTTCTTCAGGTTTCTTTTTTATAAAACATCGCAGACAGCCTCCGGTTTTAAAATTTATTATTCCAGCCTGCCCCTGATGTAGATTTACTCCTGAATGAACAAGTATTTTGTGATTTTTTATACACAAATCATTTAAAAAAAATTTTGTATTAAAACTGTCTGTACAGTCAAAAATAAAATCATATTTCTGTAATTTAATAAAATTTTCTTCATCTATTCTAGTTTTTTCAGATGTTACAATTAAGTTTTTATGTCGTTTTGATATTTTCTTGACAAGAATTTCTGATTTATCAAGACCAACTTCATTTTCATCATACATAAACTGTCTGTTCAAATTAGAATAATCTATTTTATCATAATCATAAACTGTTATTTTATGTATCCCGAGTGAAACAAGAAGCTGACAGACAGGGGTTCCTGTTCCGCCAGCTCCAATTACAGCAATATTAAAATTTTTTAATTTTTCAAATATTTCCTGCCCGAAATATTTTATGTTTTTCTCAAATATCATTTTAAAGACTCTGGACAGGAATTAACAACTTCTTCAGGGAGATTTTTATCTCTGTAAACTTTGTTAAAATATTTCTGAAAATCTTCAGCAAGTTTGTCAGCTGTTTTTTTATATTCATTTTTATCTTCCCATGTATTTTCAGCCCATAAAATTTTTCCTGGAACTCCTGTTAAACTTTTTGGAACGTCAAGCTTGAATCTTTCGTCTCTAACAAATTCTGCTTTTGAAAGCTCACCATTGATTGCAGCAGTTATTATGCTTCTTGTCCAGTTTATATCCATTCTTTTTCCTACACCAAATTTTCCACCTGACCATCCTGTATTTACAAGATAAACATTGGATTTATACTTTTTCATTTTTTCACCAAGCATTTTTGCATAAGTATCAGGTTTTAAAGGCATGAACGGCTGTCCAAAAAATCTTGAAAAAGTTGGTTGTGGCTCAACAATTCCAGTTTCTGTTCCAGCAAGTTTACTTGTATAACCCATTAAAAACCAGAACATAGCTTCACCTTCTGACAATTTTGCAACTGGTGGCAGCACTCCTGAAGCATCTGCTGTTAAAAAAACTATAGTGTCTGGATGACCTGATTTTGAAGACTTTTTAATATTTTTCAGAAAATCAAGTGGATAAGAAGCTCTTGAGTTTTCTGTCAATCTTTCATCATCAAAATCAAAAATTCCGTCTGGATATATCATTGCATTTTCAACAATGGCACCATGTTTAAGATAATCTGCTTCGTGCATGACAGCTTTATATATTTCAGGTTCTTTTTCTGGATTTATATTAATCATTTTTGCATAACAGCCATTTTCAAAGTTGGCAATTCCATTTTCATTCCAGCCATGTTCATCATCCCCAAGAAGTGCTCTTTCGGGATCTGCTGACAGTGTGGTTTTTCCTGTTCCAGATAAACCTAAGAAAAGAGCGGTTGTTCCATCTTTACCTTCATTTGCAGAACTGTGAAGCGGAAGGATTCCTTCAAATGGAAGATAGAAATTCATTACTGTAAAAAGCATTTTTTTAACACTGCCTTTGTAAGCTGAACCAATAACCAACCCTATTCTTCTTTCAAAATCAACTGCTATAATCATATCAGAGGTTTTACCATTTTCAGCTTTTCGTAATTTCCCGTAATATTTATCCCTATCAAGTTTATCCTGGGGTAATGCTATTACTGTAAATGGATTGTTGTGAAAACATGATTTTTCAATATCCTGCGGAACTGGTCTGAACATATTATCAACAAAAACAGAGGTTAATGCTGAGTCTGTTATTGTTTTAACAGGTAAAGCATAATCAGAATCTGCGCCTACAACTCTATCAGTTATGAAAATCTGTTTTTTATTTTTTAGAAACTCAAGTGCGTCATTGAAAAGTTCATCAAAAAGTTTTTCATCAATACTGAGACAGTTAGGCGAATCCCAGTCAACCAAATTTTCATTTTCTTTTCTTTTTACAAAAACTGTATCTTTTGGGCTTCTACCTGTAGATTCCGGTTTTGTCCATGAAGCCAAACATCCATTTTTTGCCACAAGAGCTTCACCATTTTCAACTGTAATCTGAATTGTTTTTTCTCTTGATAAATTTTCCAGAATATTGCTTTTAACCTGATTTAAAACATTTTCCATTTTTTGGTGTAGAGCCATATTATACCTCACTGAGGAAGGATAAGAAATGTTCATTCCTGCAAATATTATTATAGAAAAATATTATACATTATATTAAAAAAAAACGCGAATAAAACTAAAAAGCAGCAGCAATTCTCAATGAAGTTTTTTTCGTAATGTTTATATTTTTTTTGCTGTCGCCCCGGC
>JBAZDD010000174.1:0-5093 GCA_041654635.1 Candidatus Muiribacteriota bacterium | reverse complement strand
TATGACAAACATTACCAAAAAATAATGAAAAAAACTATTATAAAAAATGGATTTGTGGTTTTTACTGACCCGGACGAAGTTAAAAAATCTGATATTTTAATTGAAAATGGGATTATTATTGATATTGCTGAAAATATAATTTTATCTGATACAGAAATTATTAATGCTGAAAACCTCTATATTTTTCCAGGTTTTATTGATATTCACGCTCATTTCAGAGAACCAGGATTTGAGTATAAAGAAACTTTTGAAACCGGGTTAAAAGCTGCATTAAAAGGTGGCATAACCACTGTTGTTGCTATGCCAAACACTCAACCTGTTCCTGACAACATTGAAATAATAAAAAAAATTAAAAATAAGACTGATAAACCTTTTTATCCAGAAACAATCATAAGCGCTTCAATCACACAAAACCGCCTTGGAAAATCCTCTGTTAACTACGAGATACTTGCAAAAAACGGATTAACTTGCTTTACAGATGATGGTGACCCTGTTTCTGATTCAAATATAATGTTTGAGGCACTTGAAGCTTCAAGAAAATTCAACTTTGTAATAATGTCTCATTCTCAGGATAAATCTATTGATAAAAACAATCCACTTGCTGAAGAAGTCTCTGTTGCGCGTGAAATCGCAATTAATTCAAGAGCTTCGGGTAATCTTCATATTCAACATATATCAACAGCATTAAGCTTGAAATACATAGAAAAAGCAAGAGAACTCGGAATAAAAATTACTTGTGAAGTATGTCCTCATCATATATTTTTAAGTAGAAAAATAAAAAATTATGGAATTGACACCAATTTTAAAATGAATCCGCCACTCAGAGAAGATTATGATAGGAAAGCTCTTATAGAGGGTTTAAAAAATGGAGTTATAAACTGTATTGCAAGTGATCATGCTCCTCATACAGCAGAAGAAAAATCAGCTGATTATGATAAATCCCCAGATGGAGTTTCAGGAATTGAAATAATGGTTCCACTGACAGTGGGTAAACTTTTTTATGAATATGGTTTTTCGCTTCCTCAAATTTCAAAATTAATGAGTAAAAATCCAGCTGAAATTATATTCTATAAAGACCGTGGAGTAATAAAAAAAGGTTTTAAAGCTGATTTTACAATTATTGACATGAATAAAAAATTTATTTTAAATACAGAGGATTTTATATCCAAAGGGAAAAATTGTGCTTTCAACAGTTTTGAATGTTCCTGTTCTGTTGAAAAAACCATTAAATCTGGAGAAGTTTTATATGAAGTCTAATAAACTGTTTGAAGCAAAGGTTCTTGAAAATATTAATCTTGATGAAAAACATTATATTTTAAAACTTGAACTTTCTGAAAAACCAGAGGTTAATCCGGGTGAATTTTTCATGGCAAAATGCTGGGGAAAAAATGGTCCTGTTCTTAATCGTCCATTTTCAGTTTTTAATTATAACAATGGAATTCTGGATTTTTTTATTAGAAAAAAAGGAATTGGAACAGAATTATTTTCACAGCTTGAACCCGGAGATTCAGTTGAACTTATCGGACCACTTGGAAATGGTTTCAGAAATTGCGAAAACTATATTGCAGTTGGTGCCGGAATGGGGATTGCACCAATAAATTATGCTGCTGAAAAATTCAATCTTGATGTTGTTTATGGCATAAACAATGTTATAAGTCTGTTTGAATTTGATAAAAAAGGATTCAAAGTGTGCTCTCTTGATGGTTCATGTGGAATAAAGGGAGACGCTTTTTCAGAAACTATAACAAAATTTAATAATGGAAACTACAAAGGTATTATCGCCTGCGGTCCTGATGGATTTTTAGACAGAATGCTTGAATATTGTGTAGAAAATAAAATTTCTGCCCAGCTTTCTTACGAAGAGAGAATGGGTTGCGGTACAGGTTTCTGCATGTCTTGTGTTCGAAAAATCGGAGGGGCGACATATAAAATCTGCACCGACGGACCAGTAATCCAAATTAACCCGGAGGAATAAATCATGAATCTGAAAAACTTAATTTCAATTATTGTAATTTATGCTTTTTGCGTTATTGCCTGGATAGTTTTAGGCGGTGTTACTTTTGCAAGAACTAACGAGAGCAGCTTTGCTCTGAAAAATTCTGTAATAAATTTATATGGAGATAATCTTGTTATTAATCATCCTTATCTTGTTTATATTACACAGGAAATTAAAACAAGTAAAAACCGCGATGGATACACTACTTCTGAGCTTATAAATATTGAAAACCCAATACTTCCTGAAAAAAGCAATGTTTTAATTAACATAACACTTGATCCCAGAAAAAAAGGAGTATTATGGTTTCCTACTTTCAAGGCAGAATATGTCGCTTCATATGAATTTAATATTTCAGGTTATAAAGACAAAAATATTTTTCTTCGCAGCGAACTCTCATCTACAGATTCAATTTATAAAAATGTTGAAATCAGCATTAATGATAATAAACTTAATGATATCAGATTTCTTGTTAACAAAGAAAAACTTGAGATAGAAAAGTCGAATGAAAAAGTTACTCTGAAAATTGGATACAACACTACTGGACTTGAAAAATTCAACTATAATATAACTCCTTATCACAATGATATAGCACAAATTGACGCTTTCAAACTTAATATAAATACAGACTTTCATAACATAGATTTTATTGATAAAACTATGAGTCCAACCAGAAAAAATTCAAATCATAATGGATGGGAATTAATGTGGGAACTGGATAAATCTATAACCGGAAAAGATATTGGAATAATAATTCCAGGAAAACCAAATCCGGGTGACATAATACCAAGAGCCGTTTTTGCTGCACCTTTTTCATTGCTTTTTTATTTTATGATTATTATTGTTATTTCAATTATTACTAAAGAGAAAATTCACCCGATAAACTATTTTTTCCTTGGTTGTGCATTTTTCTCATTCCACCTTATGTATTCATATTTTTCTGATCATATAAATATTTATTTCGCATTTTTAATTTCATCAATTGTATCTATTTTTCTTGTATCTTCTTATTTGAAACTGTTTGCTTCATCAAAATTAGCATTTATTTATTCACCAGTGGCACAAATTATTTATCTTGTTGTGTTTTCTTATTCTTTTTTCTATAAAGGTTTTTCAGGATTAATTATTACAATTATCTCTGTATTATCTCTTTTTTTTATAATGCAACTTACCGGAAAAATTGACTGGCATAAAATTTTTAATGAGGAGGAATGAATGGACGCTAAAACAATAATTGAATATATTCAGAAAAGCGAGAAGAAAACACCTGTAAAAGTTTATCTGAAAGGTAATTTAGATAATATTGACTGGAAAAACTGGGAATGTAAAACTTTTATTTCGGGTAATTCTGGAACAATATTCGGTGAATGGAAAATAATATCAGAACTTCTTGAAAAAAATAAAAGTAACATTGAAGATTTTGTTATTGAAAATGACCGAAGAAATTCCGGTGTTCCACTTCTGGATATTAAAAATATTCCGGCAAGAATTGAACCTGGCGCTATTATTAGAGAAAAGGTTGAAATTCATAAAAATGCTGTAATAATGTTTGGGGCGGTAATTAACATAGGCGCGATTATCGGCGAAGGCACCATGATTGATATGAATGTGGTGATTGGTGGTCGTGGGATTATTGGAAAAAACTGTCACATTGGTGCAGGAACAGTTATTGCCGGGGTTATCGAACCACCTTCTGCAACACCTGTAATAATTGAAGACGATGTTGTAATCGGTGCTAATGCTGTTGTTCTTGAAGGTGTAAAAGTAGGTAAAGGTTCAGTTGTGGCAGCTGGTGCTGTGGTAACAAAAGATGTTCCTGAAAATGTTGTTGTTGCTGGTATGCCTGCAAAAATTATTAAAAAAATTGACGATAAAACCAAATCTAAAACAGAAATTGTTCACGAACTTCGTGATTTAATGGGGGCTTAAAAATTTATGGGAATTGTAGTTCAAAAATACGGCGGTACTTCTGTCGGTACAACAGAAAAAATAAAAAAAGTCGCTGATAAAATTATTCAGAAAAAACAGGAAGGAAACAGCAATTCTCAATGAAGTTTTTTTCGTAATGTTTATATTTTTTTTGCTGTCGCCCCGGCGATGTTTTATGCCGGGGTTTAATTTCTTTCAAAAAAAAATGCCGATAATAAAATAATGAAAGAAATCAGGTTAAAATTTTTATACAGTTTTATATTTATTGTTTTATTTTCTTTAATTATAGTGCTGTTGAGTATAGGAAGTCAGCAGACAAAAATAAGTCATAAATGGCTTCATTATCTTGTTTTTCTTAAATACTCTATAATAACTCTTTTCTGGTGTTCTGTTATATTTCTTGTAAGTAAAATTTTTCCACCGTCGAGAATTAAAAATCTGATTAAAAAATATGCTTATATATTTCTTGTTTTTTTTATTATTTCAGGCATGGTTACTTTTGTTTATAATTTTTTCACAATCTTCTTTTCAGAAATTACTCTTTCAACATTATCAGAAATAGAGGAATCTTTATCACTGTTAACATTTTTTTTAGGAGCTATTTTATATATTTTTGCAAGTTTTTTTTCAGTTCTGCCTAAAAGAATTTTCTTACCTGCTTCATTTTTTCTGCTTATAACTCTTTTATCAACTACAATATTCAGAATTTTTCAAACCGGTGCAATAGAAAATTTTTCGTCATACACATTAATAAAAATGTTTTTTTCGCTCAAGTGGTATATTTTAATAAGACTGTTGTTTGCCTCTATACAAATCTACCTTGGATTATTTGCCTTTAAAAAATTGATAAATTTAAATCCACTGAAAACTACATTATTCAGTACTTTTCATTTTGTTAAACTGCTTTTTTTAAATATCTTTATCACAATTACCGTTTCTTTCACCATTATGTTTTTTCTTCTTTATTCTTCAATAAATAATATTTCTAATGGATATTTAACTTTAGTTACGCCATCTTTCCAGGAAATATCAAACTTAAAAATTCTGCCTAAAATAAAATTCGTTGAAAAAATCTATACAAAAAACAACAAAGATATACATCTTGTTGGAATTTTTGACATGGGTAGAGAAGATTTATATTCTGATTTAATTAAAAGGTTTGACAAAGAAA
>JBAZDD010000173.1:0-5177 GCA_041654635.1 Candidatus Muiribacteriota bacterium | reverse complement strand
CTTATGAGAATGAAAATACGCTTAATGTTGAAAATGTAAAAAAATATTCAAGATTCCATCCAAGATGCGGAACTTCATTTTTAATGTTTGTAATGGTTATTTCAATGCTTGTTTTTTCATTTATAACTGTAAAAGTATGGTATATGAAAATTTTATATAAAATTCTTCTTATGCCACTTATTGCAGGATTATCCTTTGAATTTATCAGGGTTGCTGGACGTAATATTAACAATCCACTTATCAAACTCTTTATCAAACCAGGGCTTGCATTACAGATTTTGACAACAAGAGAGCCAGAAGACGAACAGATTGAAGTAGCTATTAAAGCACTGGAAAATGTAATATCTGATGAAGCTGAATAAAGATGAATTTTCATTAGAAAGAATATATGGCAGAGATTTCAGATTCAGCCAGCACAGCGATTATAAATTAACGCTTGACAGTGTATTGCTTGGAAGATTTGCCGAGCTTGAAAGAGTAAAAACTGCGGTAGATTTAGGTTGTGCAACAGGTATATTATGTTTTGTCCTTTATGCAAGAAAAGCTGAATTAAAAATAACTGGGGTGGAAATTCAGAAAAAACTTGCTGAAACTGCCGTAAAGAATGTAAGTGAAAATAAAATTGAAAATATTAAAATATTAAATGGTGATTATACAGATAAAAATTTTGTAAATAAACTTGAAAATTATGATCTTGTATTGACAAATCCTCCTTATATGAGGATAAATGATGGTAAAAGACCGTTAAAAGATAGTGAATGGAAAGCCTGTTTTGAGGTGGATATGAATTTTGAAAAACTTATAGCGACAACAGCTAAAATCCTGAATAATTCAGGAAAGTTTGTGTTTTCGCATATACCACGAAGACTGACGGAAATTGTAACAGTGCTTGACAAATATAATTTTGGTATTAAAAGGCTTCAGACTGTTCACAGTTTTGAAAATTCTGAAAGCCATTTTATGATGATTGAAGCTGTAAGAAACCGGAAAGTTCAGACTATAATTGAAAAACCTCTGATAATTTTTGACAGTAACAGAAATTATAAAGGGGAACTTGGGGAGATTTTTGGGATATGAGAATTTTATTCATAGGTGATGTAGATGATAAGCCGGGAATTAATATTACCAGAGAACTACTGCCTTTACTGAAAAAAGAATATTCTCCAGATATAATTGTTGTTAATGGTGAAAATTCGGCCTCTGGATTAGGAATTGACAAGGCGGCTGTTAAAATCCTCACTGAAGCTGGGGCAGATATAATAACTCTTGGAAATCATACATGGTCAAATAAAGAAATTCACGATATTTTTAAAGATAAAAATACAAATGTTATAAGACCAATTAACTTTCCTTCTGAAAATCCTGGAAATGGGTTTAAAATTATTGAAAAAAAAGGTCACAAAATTCTGGTTATAAATGCTCACGGTCAGGAAAGTATTGTTAATATTCTGGGTAAAGAAATATTTACTCAATGTGATTCACCATTTCATGTTGTCGATAAATTCTTAAAAAAACACGAAGATATTAAAATAATATTTATAGATTTTCATGCAGAATCAACCATTGAGAAAATGGCTTTTGGAAGATTTCTTGATGGCAGAGTAAGCTGTGTTGCGGGAACTCATACCCATGTTCAGACAGCTGATGAACAGATAATGCCTAAAGGCACGGCATATATTACTGATGTTGGAATGACTGGGGCAACAAATTCTATCGCAGGGGTTGAGGAACATGAAGTTATTGACCAGTATCTTAAGGTAAGACCAACTCGGTGGAAAGGTTCTCAGAATAATGCTGAAATAAAAGGAATTGTAGTTGATATAGATAACAAAACCGGGAAAGCAGTTGATATATTCAGAATTTCTAAAAAAATGGAACCTGGAAAAATCCATCTTACTCTGACAAATGAAGTTTTATCAGGGTTTCTTTCAAAAATCATGGAATATGAATCGCTTGAAAGCATTGCCAAATACATGATAAATCTAATTACATCAAAAACCACAATTAAAAAAGCAGGTTTTTTTGAAAAAGACAGTATTAATACGATTATCAGATACTCAACTTTAAAAGATGAAGATAATGAAAAAGTAAAAAAATATATTTTAAAAACTGCAAAAAAAGGATTTCACAGAATTGATGAAAAACTATGCTTGATAGTGACACAGGATGAAGAAAACAAGGAGGTTTTTTATTTTATTGTATTTAATACCAAGCATGAAATAATTATTGAAAATTCTGTAATGCAGATTTTTAAAAATTTCTATTCGAGACTGCGAAAGGTTAAACTTCTTATTCAAAGTAATGACGAATTATCCGTATTGTATGAGGTAGGAAAAGAAGTAGCGCAGACAATCGAATTATATGGGAAAGACGGGCTTTTATCAAAAATTATGGAGCTGGCAACAAAAATAATGAACTGTGAAGCCAGCTCGGTAATTCTTGTAGATGAGAGAAAGAATGAGTTGTATTTTATCATCGGGCTCGGAGAAAAAGGGGATGCCATTAAAGAAATTAGACTTAAAATGGGGCAGGGGATAGCCGGGTGGGTTGCTGAAACAAGACAGGCTGCAATAGTTCCAGATACGTCTAAGGATGACAGGTTTTTCAGTCAGGCGGACAAAAAAACAGATTATCAGACAAAATCAATAATAGCAGTTCCGATGATTGTGAAAAACAAAGTTATTGGAGTGTTGGAAGTTTTAAATAAGAAAGGTGAAATACCATTTAACGAAGGTGATTTATCACTGCTTGAAGGAATTGCAAGACAGGCAGCAGCTGCAATAGATAATGCAAAACTCTATGAGAGAATAAAAATGCTTTATAAAGCTACCGTTGAGGTGCTGGCTAACGCGATGGACAGTAAAGACGCATACACGCACGGTCATTCTCGCAGAGTTGCAGAATATTCAGTTGCAATAGCAGAAGAAATGAAAATGAGCGAAAGTTTTTTACAGGATTTGGAAATAGCAGCACTATTACATGATATTGGAAAAATCGGAATAAGAGACGCAATATTATGTAAACCTGGACGATTGACAGATGATGAATTTAAAGTTATCCAGAGTCATCCGGTGATTTCAGCTAAAATTCTTGAACCTGTTGACTTTTTGAGGGATTTAATTCCAATGATTAGACATCATCATGAAAGATATGACGGAAACGGTTATCCTGCTAAACTCAAAGGTGACGATATTCCAGTAGGATCAAGGATTATAGCTGTAGCTGATACTTTTGATGCCATGACCTCAGATCGAGCCTACAGAAAAGGATTACCATGGCAGGTAGCAATAGAAGAATTAAAAAATAACAGAGGAACACAATTTGATTTTGAAAGTGTAGATGCATTTTTAAGAGCATTTGAAAAAAAATACAAAGACAATTTTGAAGAAATAAAATCAAGATTCGCAGCTCAGGACAAAATCATCAAAAACTAAACCCATAAAAGAAAAAAAAGGGGTCAGACCGTTCAAATTTCAAATCTGAACGGTCTGACCCCTTTAGAACCTGCTTAGATTCTGGATTTGCGGTATAGTAATATACACACCAATGCAAAAGGTATAAGTGCTGGTATGAACATTGTGTTTACTGCATATGTTGAAATATAACTTGTTATGTTAATTATTTTATCCCAACCATAATAAACGAGTACAGCCAGAAATACGCCCATAAGAGCTTCTCCGGCAATTAATCCAGAGGATAAAAGAATTCCATTTTCGTCTTCTTTTTTATTTAATTTATCAACAAGCATTTTTATTAATCCGCCTGCCATAATTGGTGTTGATAATGACATTGGAAGGTATAATCCCACTGCAAATGCAAGTGAGTTTATTCCAAATATTTCAACTACAAAAGCGGAGAACATTCCCACAAAAATCAGTCCCCATGGTAGAGTAGCTTCCATTACTCCTTTAATTACCATAGCCATGAGTGTTGCCTGTGGTGCTGCCAGTTCTTTAGAGCCTATTGTATATGCTCCATGTAAAAGATTTAGTGTGTAACCTATCGCGATAGCTGATGCAAATACTCCAATTAATTCCCCAATCTGCTGTTTCCATGGGGTTGCTCCAACAAGATAACCTGTTTTTAAATCCTGTGAAGTATCACCGGCAATACATATACCAATGCAAACAATTGCTCCAATCGTGATTGCGGCTACCATTCCGTTGGTGCCTGTATAACCGACCATATAAAGCAGAAGACTTGTAACAATAAGTGTTGCAATTGTCATTCCTGAAGCTGGATTTGAAGAACTTCCAACAATACCGACAATTCTTGATGAAACTGTTACAAAGAAAAAAGAAAATAAAACAACAAGAAATGTTATTAATGCGACATGCTCGATATCATTAGAGACAAACCATACTGCTGTTGCTATTGTTAAAACAGCAATCAGTGCCATAACCCATTTCATTTTAATATCCTGGTCTGTTCTTGGTTTTATTTTGTTTTCAGATTTTTTTTCACTTATTATTTCTTTAAATCCTTCTTTAAAAGAATCGATTATGGTTGGAAGGGATTTTGCAAGGCTTACAAATCCACCGAAAGCAACTGCTCCTGCACCAATGTATCTAATGTAAAATGACCAGATTTCCCATGGTCCCATTTCACCTATTAATTTTGTTGCAGGGTATATTGCCTGTCCAGAATGTTCTCCAATAATTGATATTAAAGGGATTAATACAAGCCACCCTAAAACACCACCACCCAGCATGTAAGCAGCTATTTTAGGACCTATTATAAATCCAACTGCAAGAAGTGAAGGTGTTGCTTCCATTCCGAAAAGTCCATTTTTTATGTATGGGATATTTATTTCTGGTTCTCCATTCCATAATTTCATACCTGAAACAAAGAATTTATACAATGCACCGGTAATACCACCTATGAAAACATTTTTTGCTTTAACTCCGCCTTCCTGACCAGCAGCAAGGACTTCAGCACAGGCTGTTCCTTCTGGATATGGAAGGTTTTCATGTTCTTTTACAATTAGATATCTTCTTAAAGGAATCATGAATATTACGCCCATCCATCCACCTAAAAGAGACATTACAAAAATATCAAACAAGTCTGGAGATAATCCCCATATAAACAAAGCTGGAACTGTAAAAATAACACCTGCTGCAAGAGATTCACCTGCTGAACCGACGGTTTGGGACATGTTATTTTCAAGTATTGTTCCT
>JBAZDD010000172.1:0-5216 GCA_041654635.1 Candidatus Muiribacteriota bacterium | reverse complement strand
CATCATATATAATTTTTGTTAATAATTCACCATTAATATATTTATATAAACATCTTGTGTTTTTTTCATAAGAATAAACATATTCAATCTCTAACGGAGTTTTTAAATTTAAAAAGTCCTGATAAATTTTTAATCCATTATTATTTCTAATAAACTCTTCAACAGTTTCTTTATAAAGTTGACCGTCCTGATTATAAAAATAGCAAGTCTCTTTTTCAGAAAAAGTATTTAATTCTGAACCTTTTCGATAAGATTTTATTAATCTGCCATTTTTATCAAAAGCATAAAAATAATCCTCTGTATCTATTTCTTTAACTGGATGTAACTCTGGATTAATAAAAGAAGGTCTTTCATACAACAAATTAATTGTTTTGTAAAAATTTTTCATCATAGCATACCCCTCCTTTTGCAAAATGTAATATCGCTCTTACTTTCAGGTTTCATTGGATAGAAAAAAAGGCAGGAAGTTACCCTGCCTTTAAATTTTATTATTCAATATTGATTCCAGATATACTTTGAGCCATTTTAAAAATTAAATTTTTAAATTCAGTTGAATATAAAATTTTAACATTTGAACTATTCAATAATTCTTTAATTTCATTTTGTTTAGTAATATCAATAGAATTTTCTTCGACATTTGTTACAAATAACCATTTTTCGATTAATTTATGATTTTCTTTTTCTTTCCAATATTCATCCGCTAAATTAATTTGAGCTATAGCTTTTTCATAATCATTTATACTTCCATAATAATCTTTAATTTGAATAGCTATTATATACTGCTCTTCAAAAATACCAGGGATTTTTATAATTATATCACTACCATGCTCTTGCTCATTTTTATTGCCGACCTTCTCAACTATATAATTTGGAAAAAGTTTTTGAAAACCCAGAGTAAGAACATCTTCCCATTCAGAACCCTCAAATTTTCTATTTAAATCATTAATCAGTTTTTCTTTAAATTTACTTTCATTAATTTGGTCATTAAAGCTTTTTTTAGAAAACCTTTCAAATCTATTTTCACACTGCACGCCAAAACCTAAATCCATATCAGCTTTAATTAAATTTTCAATATCTTCCCCATTATAGTCCATATTCCAAAACCTTAAGGGGTTTCTTAAAGATGAACGGATATTTCCGCTGACCAGTTCATGATTTCTAGCAAAACTCTTAATTAATTTTGCAGGGAATTTATGTCCAAAATCCCCAATTAATTCATCTAAATCAAATTCGTATGTTTCATCCCAGTCTTCTTTAGCTTCAACAATTGCAACAAGATCCCATTCAGGCAACCTTGGCACCAGAAGAATATCACCTTTTTTAACATTTTGTTTAATTGATAAATTTCTACTGGCACCCTCATTATAAGTCAGCTTATTTAAATCTTGACCTTCATTGTATCCCCAACCTTGTCTTAAAAAACCATTATTTACTTCTTCGTAAAAATAATCGATATGCGATGTACCAATCCGATAACCCCAATACCTTTTTTTTCTCATAAACCCTCCTTAATTAAGTTATTTGCAAATATTAATTTGCAACAATCGTGCCAATACTTAAAAAAAATTGAGAAACGTTTATTTGAGCTAAATTTAAAAATTTTTTCGATTTTATTTATTAATAAAAAAAATAAACCTATTAAAAATTGATACCAGATAATCAAAATTTGACTGTTAAAAAAGTTAAACTTAGAGATTGAGGTTGTTGCTTTTGTCTGTCATACCGGTGTACACCAGTATCCAGCTCAAATGCGTAAAGCACAGGTTTGCAAACCTAATACCTGTTATGTTATAAAAAAATCAAATTGGATAATAAACCTCATAAATTGTATCTAAGATAGAATAAAGAAGTAAATTAGAAGCAATTCTTGCCCCAGGGTGATAATGATGTAAGATTAATTTATTATCAGAAGTTTTAAGATAATATTCACCTCTTATAGACCTTTCCCAATCTTCATCTTTTAAACCAATAATCTTTTTAAATATTTCTCCAGTTCCTCCACATATTACAATATCTGGATTAATTAACTCAAATTGTCGTTTTAAAAAATCAGAATTTGATTCCGCAAACCGTTCAATTTCTTCAATATTTGAACTTGATTTTCCTGGTGTTTTCTTTAAATTCATAACAGCAATTTTGTTTAAAAAGAATTTTCTGTATTCTTCATTATAACTTTCTTCAAAATTTTCTTTATAATATAAAGGAATTTTTTTATAATTAATTAAATAATTAATTCCATTAATCCATCTAGTGACATTATTCCAAGCAAAACCATATCTAGGTGCTCCTTTACTTAAAAAATCTTTTCTTAAATCCCATCCGCCACCTTCAGGGTCATTAACTTCTTTTAACACAATTAATATTTTAGGATTAGATTTTTTATATTCTTCATTATTCACTACACCATCTTTTACAAATGAATCGCCACAGGATTTTTTCCAGTCTTCTAATAATTTTTCATGTTCTTTAAAATTTTGTTCCCAATTAATAGAATTTGACATAAATACTTCCTTAATTTATTAGCCAATCATATTTTTTCTTCTATGTTCAGCTAGATTTTCAATAAAATCAATTCCTTTTTTATATTTTAAAATAAAACTTTCAATAATTTTATCAACATCTTCAATGTTTTCACCAATTTTTTCATCAATAATCGCTAATGTTGAACATCTGCCAGCTCTATATTTTTCTGGCTTTTTTATATTTAAGCCATTGTTTGAATTTAACTTTTTTATTAAATCCAATATTTCATACAATTTTTGGGTTGTCATATTATTATCTGCCACTTTTAATACCAATTGAGCCTTTCCATTTAAATAATTTTCAAAAACTATATAATAATACTCATCAATATTCTCTAACCAAAATCCATTTACTTGCCACAAGGATAGAAAACCTCCTCTTTTATTAGGCACGTAACCCCAATCAAAAAAATATTTTTCTTCTTCATTATTGTTAAATATTTCCTCTTCAATCTTCATGTAAAAACCCTCACAGGCTTTCCAATCAGCTTTAAAATTTTTTATATTTTTATTTGTTCTTTCTTCAATTTCAAATAAATAATCATAATAATCTTTAAAAATTGCATTATCGGATTTATTGTCTTTTAAAATTTCTAATATATAACTCCTACTAATAACTTCAAAACCTTTTTTTTCTACATTTTCATTTAAAGAATATTTACTTTCATTTCGTGTTTTTATATAAATAAAAAATTTAATAAAGTTTTTATATTCCGATTCTTCTTCAATAAATTTTTTATAACGATTCAATTGATCATTATGAGATTTTGTATATGTCTTATCTTCAATTGCTATAATAATTTCATCATTTATTAACAATACTATGTCAATATTATTCAATTGCCTTTTAACTTCAATTTTTTCTATTGTAAGATTGTCCTTATGAACAATCCTTCTGATTAGTTTAACGCTTGTATTATGTAAATTTTGATCTAAATTTTTAAGTAAAGGATCTGCCCATGAAAACAACCAAGCAAAAAAAGCATCTTGACTTAATTCCTTAGTAGCGAATTTAAATAAGTTTGGTTTTTTTTGATCTTTTAATTGTTCCGAAATACACATTATAGAACTCCTTTAATAATATAATATAATGATAAATAAAAAACAACTAGTTTTATGCATTATGCTTTAATCATAACCGTTCTTAAGGTTAATTCCCGGTTTACTCGCGTTTGATTTGCGTTCCGTTAGCGATTTATTTTGCCTTCTCATATTCAACTTTGGAAATGTTTTTTTCCTGCTTATCAAACTCTATTCCAACCAAATATATTTCTTTACCAGAATCTAAGAATTTTTCATAATATTTTTTTTCTTTAATCTGTTTTAAAGCTCCACTGCCATCTGTTTTAAATTCCATTATATATATAGTTTCTGGCAGAATAACAGTAATATCAATTCTTCCCTTATTTGACGGCTCTTCATTTTTAATATCCAGACCAAGAGCTTTGATATATGAATAAAATACACTTACATAATATCCTTCATATTCATACATTTTATTGTTTGTAAAATTATTATAAGCAATTGAAGAATACAAAGATATTAGGCTAGTTTTTAAACTTTCTAAATCTCTATTAAACAAACATAACTTAATTTTATCAATATATTCGGTTGGGGATATTTTAGTTAGAAATTCAGAAATTTCATTCATTAAAGATAATCTTACTTCTTTATTTGGAATATCCAGTTTATATCTAAGTTCATCAAAAAAATCTATTTTTTCAGCAATAGTTAAATAACCAGTCTGCCACATTAAACTTTCTAATTTAATATTATCTACATCAAAGCTTTCAAGTATTTTTTTATTTACAATAATATTTTCAAAGTCAGGAATATAATAATTATTTACCTCTATCATTTTTAATAAAAAAGTTGGAGTTGCTGTTGAAAACCAGTAATTATCATAAGCAAAATTGTTAGAAATAAAAAGTAGAATATCAAATGGATTATAAACACTTTCACCTATCCATTTATACCCATTATACCACTCACGGATTTTGTCTAAATCCTGATTTTTTAAATGCTCTTTGAAATTTTTTTCTAATTCACTCTGGGTATATCCACAAATTGTAGCATAATTTTGATTTATTGTAATATCATTTAAATTATTAAGCCCACTGAAAAGATTTACCTTGCTGAATTTGCTTACACCAGTTAAAAATACAAATTTTAAATATTCATCTGCATCTTTAATTACTGAATAAAATCCTTTTAATTCATCTCGTATTTCTCTTGCAACTACTTTATTCTCAATATTATCCAAAATGGGCTTATCATATTCATCTACCAATATAACAACTCTTTTATTAAATTTTTTATATGCCTGATAAATTAGTTCTTCAAAATTCCCAGCAATTGATTTTGTTAATTCTAAATCTAAGCCTATTTCACGTATATTATTTGTTAAAATTTCGCTTATTCTTTGTTTCCAACTTTCTTTTGATTTAAATTCCCCACCCCCAAAAGAAATATTAATTACTGGATGCTTTTCAAAATTATATTTATCATAAATATATAATCCCTTAAAAAGCTCTTTGTTTCCATAAAATATTTCTTTTAATGTATCTAAAAATAAGGATTTACCGAATCTTCTTGGACGAGATAGAAAATAATATTTACCAGAATCTATAAGTTCAAGAGCCGTCTTTGTTTTGTCAACATATAAATAATTTTCATTTATTATTTCCGATAATG
>JBAZDD010000171.1:0-5225 GCA_041654635.1 Candidatus Muiribacteriota bacterium | reverse complement strand
AAAAAAAATGTTTAAATATGTTATAGCTCATACAGCACCATCTAACGCTATGAATATTTATATTGACATGCTTCGCTCAAGGAATTATTTTGAAAGACAGGTTGCAATTGATATACTTGAAAATCTCGATACAGCTCATTACAAAAGTCTTCTTGAAATTATGGGAACAAGCAATACAGGTGTTGGTCATATAATACTTGAAATTCTCAAAAAGAATAAAGCAAGAGTAACCCCTTTTGTTATTAATCTGCTTAAGGAAGGGCACGATTCTCTTAAAATATCTTCTGCTTTTATTATCGGTGAGCTGAAAATTACTGAAGCAGTTGAACAACTTGTTGCTTCCACAAAAGATGGTAATGAATGGGTAAGAAAATATGCTTTTAAAGCACTTGCTGCAATTAAAGGTGAGGATGAGGCAAGAGCACTTGCGCCTCATTTTAATGAATGAATGTTGAGGAATTAATAAATTATTCTTATTTATGGGCTAATTCCCAGAAAAAATATGAATTTTTTATTAATAATTTTAAAAATCTTTCTGATAAAAATCTTTTGAGAGAATATTTTTCTGAAAAATTATGCCAGGCTTTCTGGAATGAAATTAAGAAAAATAAAAAAAATACTCAAAAGTTACTTTCTGAAATTGAAAATGGTAATGTTGAAATTGTAACAATTTTTGATGATATTTATCCTGAAATTCTGAAAAAAATACCAGACCCGCCTGTAATTTTATATGTAAGAGGAAGAAAAGAATTATTCAATTCAGAATTTAAAATCGGAATAGTCGGGGCAAGAAATACTGATTTTTATGGAAAAAAAATATCAGAAGAAATAGCAGAGGTTTTGTCTTCAAAAAATATCTCAATCGTTAGTGGGCTTGCATTTGGAGTTGATGCAGCTTCTCACAGAGGCGCGCTGAAAAATTCAGGCTCAACTATTGCTGTGCTTGCTTCCTCTGATATATATCCTTTGAGAAACAGAAAACTTCATGAGCAGATTGTTAAAGAGGGTGTGATAATTTCTGAATTCCCAGGGGAATATTATGTCGGTGGTCCAATGTTTCTTGCAAGAAACCGAATCATTGCAGGGCTTTGTCAGGGACTTCTTGTGGTAAGAGCAGCAAAAAGAAGTGGTTCACTTTCAACAGCAAATTATGCATTATGTTATAATCGTGATGTTTATGCTGTCCCGGGAAGTATTTTTGAAAATCTGTCTGAAGGAACAAACAAACTTCTTCAATGTGGGGCAATCCCTGTACTTTCTGCAAGAGATATTTATCTTAATTATGGATTTGAAGATGAAGATAACACAAGTGTTTATGAAGATGTAAAACTTTCAGAAACAGAAAAAATTATTTTCGGGTTTCTGATGCAGACACCTCTTAACTCAGATGAGCTTGCAGAAAAAGCTGAACTGGATATATTTAAAGTCATAAGTTCTTTATCAATGCTTGAGCTTAAAGGACTGATTACCCGCAGCACGGGTGGAGTCTATTATTTAAAAAAATGTTGACAATCAAAAAACATTCCTTTAATTTAAAAATATAATCAGTTGGTAAAAAAAGGTGGATTTTGATGGCTAAGAAAACAATACTAATAGTGGAGTCCCCGGGAAAGATAAAAACTCTTGAAAAAATTCTGGGTAAAAATTATACTGTCAAAGCTTCAAAAGGTCATGTTAGAGACCTTCCTGAAAGTAAATTCGGAATCGAAATTAAAAATAATCATTTTGAACCTCAATATCAGGTTATGAAAGATAAGAAAAAAACAGTTGAGGAATTAAAATCATTCAAAGATAAAGGGTATGATTTTCTGTTTGCACCTGACCCTGATAGAGAAGGAGAAGCTATTGCATGGCATCTTCTTAAAATTCTTGATGTTTCAGAAAAAAAGAAATGCAGAGTTGTATTTAATGCAATAACACCCTCAGAAGTTTTAAAAGGAATTGAAAATCCAGATAAAATAAATATTTATAAGGTAAACGCTCAGCAATCAAGAAGAATTCTTGACAGAATAGTTGGATATAAACTTTCACCTTTTTTATGGAGAAAAGTGGATAAAGGACTTTCGGCAGGAAGAGTTCAGACAGTTGCTCTGTTAATAATTGTTGACAGAGAAATTGAAATTGAAGCATTTAAACCTGAAGAATACTTCGTTTTTACAGCAGATTTTCTTGTATCAAAAATCAATCTTAAAAATACAAAATTAACTGAAATTGATGGTAAAAAACTTGCAAAAATAAAACTTGATACAAAAAAAGCTGAAGAAATTAAAAAAAGTATAAAAGAAAAAGAAAAAGATTTTTATATTGAAAATATCACAAATAAAACAAGAACAGCTTCATCCCCACCACCTTTTATTACCTCTACTCTTCAGCAGGAAGCATCAAGAGTTTATGGTTTTACCGCAAAAAAAACTATGATGATTGCTCAGTCGCTTTATGAAGGTAAACAGATAGGTAAAGAAACTTATGGTCTAATTACCTATATGAGAACCGATTCTATCCGTGTATCAAAAGAAGGCGAAGACATGGCGGTAAAATATGTCTTGGATAAATTCGGCAAAGAATACCTTGGTGGTCAGAAAGTGTCTAAAAAAGGTTCTAAATCAAAAGTTCAGGACGCACATGAAGCAATCCGACCTTCTTATATTGATTCGAATTTTGAACCTGAAAAAATTGGAAAATTTTTGTCCCCGGATGAAAAAAAACTATACACTCTTATCTGGAACAGACTTATTGCTTCATTCATGAAGCCGGCTCTGTATGATGTTGAAGATATTGATATTACAGAAGGGGTTCACAAATTTAATATCAAATTTGAAAAAATTAAATTCCCTGGTTATCAGAAAGTGTATCGTGGTGAAGAAGATGAAATTGATGAAAAAGATATTGTAAAATTAACAAAAGGTGAAAAAGCATTACTTGAAAAAATTGAGTTTGAAGCAAAAATGACTCAACCACCCCCAAGATATACCGAAGCAACACTTATTAAAACTTTAGAAAAGGAAGGCATTGGAAGACCTTCAACTTATGCAACAATTATTAATACAATACTTAACAGAAAATATGTTGAAAGAGAGAAAAAAAATCTCATGCCAACAGATCTTGGAATTGTTGTAAGTTATATGATGAGTACGGTTTTTGATAAAATCATTAATATAAAATTTACAGCAGACCTTGAAAAAAAACTTGATGATATTGAAGCGGGTGAAGTTGATTTTCAGAAAGTGCTTGCTGATTTTTATGGGGATTTTGATAATGTGCTTGAAGAAGCCAAAAAACAGGTTTCAAAAATCAGTATAACAACTGATATAAAATGTGATAAATGTAATTCAGAAATGACGTTGAAATTTCACAGACAGAATGAATTTCTTGCCTGCCCAAAATTCCCGGACTGTTCAAATACAATATCTCTTCCACAGGGTATAAGATATATTCCAGCAGATTTTAATGAAAAAACTGTGATAAAGCTTCAGCATAAAATGGGTGAATTGAAAGCTCTCAATGAAGAAGCCCGAAAAAGTATTGAATCCGATGTTCTATGTGAAAAATGCGGAGCAAAAATGGTTGTAAAAACTGGAAGATTCGGCTCGTTTCTTGCCTGCCCGAATTATCCTAAATGTAAAAATACCAAACCGATTAATCAGGAAATGGATATAGACTGCCCTGACTGTGGTAAAGGTAAAGTTGTAATAAAAAAATCAAAACGTGGTAAAAGATTTTACGCTTGTTCAAAATATCCAGACTGCAAATATACTTCTTTTGATGTTCCTACAGAACAGAAATGCCCTGATTGTGAAAGCACCATGTTTAAAAAGACAGCAAAAGATGAAGATGTTTACTGTAAAAAGTGTAAAAAAGATGATAAAAACTAAAAAAATGGAGTTTTTATGGAAGAATTTTTAGCTTCTCCCTGGTATGCCTACGGATTACTGCCCTTTCTGATTTTTATATCAAGATTAATTGACGTTTCTCTTGGTACGCTGAGAGTAATTTTTATTTCAAAGGGTTTGAGAAATATTTCTGCTATTCTTGGATTTTTTGAAGTATTAATATGGATACTTGCAATAGGTCAGATTTTGCAGAATTTAAACAATGCACTGTGTTATATCGCTTATGCCGGTGGTTTTGCAACAGGTAACTATATTGGAATATATGCTGGTGAAAAAATTTCTATCGGAAGAAACATAATTCGAGTAATTACAGCTAAAAATAATATTCATAAACTTGCTGATTATTTAAGAGAAAGAAAAATCGGGTTTACTGTTATGGATGCAGTTGGTGGACAGGGACCAGTTAAAATCCTTTTTATTGTAACCGAAAAACAGTTTGTAGAAAAAATACTTGAAAAAATTAAAGAATTTAACCCGAAAGCTTTTTACACAGTAGAAGATGTTCAGAATGTATCGGAGGGAATATTTCCTGAAACAACCCCATGGTACAAACCTTCTAAAATCAGGTTGGCATTTAAGAAAAAATGAATCAGATTAAAGAAATGTATGATAATGTTGCCAGTACAGATAAATCTAAGAAAAAAGCAGTGTTTTATGATAAAAATGAACTTGATAATGAATTCATTACTGAAACATTTGGCTGTGGAAATCCTACAAGATATATTCAAAATATTAAACCAGGTTCAATTGTTGTTGATTTAGCCTGTGGTGCAGGGGCTGATCTTTTTTTATTATCTAAAAAAACAGAAAACAGTACTTTAATTGGAATTGATTTTTCATATAACATGCTTGAAAGAGCTAAAAATAATTTTGAAAAACAGGGAATTAAAGCTTTTTTTATTCAGGCTGACCTTAAAAAACTGCCTCTTAAAAACAACAGTGTTGATATTATTATATCTAATGCAGGAATCCATCTTGTTTATGAAAAAAAACATCTTTTTGAAAAACTGAATTTAATACTTAAAAATCATGGATTAATGTATATATCAGATATTTTTTCAAAATTTGAATGGAAAAATTCTTTTTTTAAAAATGAATATGAAAAAACTGGCGGGATTTTTCTTTATGGCGGGATTGAAAGTGAAAAAACATATTTTGAAAAACTCAAAAACTCTGGATTTCAATACAGAATTATAAATTCAGAGTTGTTTTCTCCAGCTGCTGAAATAATTCCAACACTTAAAATGAAATATCCAAAAATTAAAGAAGAAGTCATTGAGGAGCTCAAAGGTAATATAATGATGGCTGGTGAATATTTTGGCTATAAACAACCTC
>JBAZDD010000170.1:0-5236 GCA_041654635.1 Candidatus Muiribacteriota bacterium | reverse complement strand
CAGAACCTGTCCCAAGGTCAGTTGCGCCTACCATGAGATTAAACGAACCATCATCGTTCATTTTCATCCATACTGAACCCATGTCAATATATGGGACTGATGAGCCCTGCATGAAACATGCCATTCCTACACCATGTTTGTATCTGCGGCTTTCATTATATCCTGATTTAAAATAATATTTTTCTCTTTTTTCTTTCCAGTTGAATATTTCTGCACCTTTATCAATACACTGGCTTAGTTCACATGAATCGATTTTAAATATGTGACCTGGTTTTCCTTCGCCGAGTGCTGCAAATATTGGTGAGGTTTCACCGGTTTTTATATGCCATTTTTTATAATATTCTGCCGGGTCTAATCCAAGGTGATCACATATATGGTCAATCATCTGACTGTATGCAAAATATCCCTGTGTTGCTCCATATCCTCTGTATGCTCCACCTGCTGGCAGATTTGTGTAAACTGCTTTTCCGGAAAAAAGTATGTTCGGGATTTTGTTTAATAATGGCAGAATTTTTGAGCCAACACATGATACTACTGTAAGTGCATGTGTTCCGAATGCTCCTGTATTCTGTAGAGCATCAAGATGAAGTGCTTTGATTTCACCAGTATTGTCATATCCTACTTTGAATTTTATTCTGAATGGATGTCTTGTTCTTGAAAAAACAAACATTTCATCGCGTTTTAAAACAAGTTTTGCTGGTCTTTTATGTTTCCATACTACTGTTGCTACTATTGGTTCAAGCAATGCTTCCTGTTTGTTACCAAATCCTCCACCGATTCTTGGTTTTATAACTCTGATTCTGGATAGAGGTATTCCTGTTGAATGTGCTACAATTCTTCTTGTGTGAAAAGGCACCTGTGTTGAGGTAATCAATACTAATCGGCCTCTCGGGTCAATGTGTCCTACTGTTGCGGTTGGCTCCATGGGACAGTGATGAGCATACTGGGTATAAAATGTTCCTTCATGTGTATATTCACAGTTTTTTATGTTATTTTCATAATCTCCGACTTTTGCATGAACTTCACTTGCAATGTTCTGTTCTGGTTTGAAGCTGATTGGAATAATCTGTCTTGCATCCGGCTCAGTATGTACTATCGGAGTGGTTTCAAGTTCGGATTTTTCATAATCAAGCACTGGTTCCATAACATTATAGCTTACTTTGATTTTTTTCATTGCTTCAAGTGCCTGTTTTTCAGTTTCGGCAACAACTGCACATACTTTATCACCTGCAAATCTCATTATATTGTCAAATAATGTTGTATCATAAGGTGCTGGTTCTGGATAACTCTGTCCTGCTGGTGTGTACATTATTCTTTCAACATTTTTATAACTCAGAATGTCAACAACACCTGGCATTTGTAATGCTTCACTGTCATCAATGTCTGTTATTTCTGCAAAAGCATGTGGCGATGCCATTAATTTAATCACCAGTGTATCTTTTATCTGATAATCATCTGCAAAAAGTTCTTCACCACAGGCTAGTCCTAATCCATCTATTTTTTTTACTGATTTATTTACTTCGTTAAATTTTTTCACAGACTTGCCTCCCCTGATATAATCTTTTTAACTGTAAGATGAACTGCATCAGCTATTTTAGTATAGCCGGTGCATCTGCATAGATTGCCGTCAAGGTAGGATTTTATCTGTTCGTCAGTTGGCTGTGGATGTTTTTTAAGAAGTGCGTAAATTGCTATTACAAATCCTGGTGTGCAGAATCCGCATTGAACTGCTCCTGCTTCAACCATTGATTCTTGTATAACATTTGGTGAATGTATTGTTCCAATCCCTTTTACAGTTTTAATTTCACGGTTTTTAACACTCATTGCCAGTATCTGACATGAATTTGCTGGTTTTTCATCAACAAGCACTAAACATGCTCCACATTGACCTTCTTCGCACCCGTTTTTTACTTCAGTGTAGCCATTTTCTCTGAGAGCCTGAAGAAGTGTAAAATCTCCTTCAAGTGCAAGCTCAACTTTCTTTCCGTTTATGTTAAATATTTCTCGCATTCTGTTCCTCCAAAATGTTCATTAAAAGGTCAACAAGTGCTATTGATGCCTGTTCTGTTAAATAGTTTCCTGAATACATTGAATTGCCTGAAAATACTGGATTTATGAATTTTCTGGCTGAGAATATATTATCAGCTGTTAATTTTTTCTTTTTGAGATATTGTTCAAAATCGTACATTTTGCTGTATTTTTTTGTGGTTCCGCCAATGAATACTTTTATATCTGAAATTGTATTATCTTCAATTTTAACATATCCGTTTATTGTCATTGATGGATATTCAAAATGTACTCTTGTTAATCTGTAATTGAAATATTTTAAGCTCTGACTTACCGGGAATGATATTGTTGTAATTATATGTGGCTGAAAACTACCTACTTTTCCAATATATTCTTCTACAGGAATATAGCTGTAATGATTACCGTCAAAATATTCTATTGTTGCGTTAAGAGTGATTAATGGTCCGACAACATCTGACCAGATTGGAAAATCATGTATTGAACCGCCAAAAGTCATTCTTTCACGGATTGACATTGAACCTGCTTCTTTTATTGCATTTTTAAGGTAAACACAGGTTGAATTATCAAGACAGCTTTCAACAAAACTGTTTATTGTGGTAAATGCTCCTATGCTTATCATGTCGTTATCGACTTTTATTTCATTTAAAATACCGTTATTTAGAACAACAAACCCTTCTGCCCTGTGTGTAAGTTTTTTAGTGGCTGAAAGCCCTCCTGCATAAAGGTAGGTATTGGGCTGACTTATATAATCAAATGCTTTTTCAATGCTGTCAGCATAATACCAATTGACTGATTTCTGAGACATATATATTCCTCCGGTATTATTTTTTAATGTCCATTTTTAATGCGAGTGTTCTGTTATTTGAAATTGAAAGTAGTGAATCGCTGCTTAATCCAATAAAATCGTTTCCAAACAAATCATAAACGTTGGATGATATTGTAAATTCTGGCAATCTGCCTTTAATTTTACCATTTTCATATAAAAATCCTGCCTGAACTGGAGAAGCGAAGTTGCCTGAAGCATCATAATCCCCGCCCGATGCCATCATTACATATATTGCAGGCTGATTTCCTATAAGTTCTTTTAATGTTTTTTCACTTTCTTTTATCTGTATTGTTGAAGATGACAGAGATGGCACTGTATCATAAGATGATGAACCGTTCCCGGTAAGTTTATATCCGTATTTTGAAGCAGTTTTTTTATCTGTGTACGCTGATTTTACCACCCCGTTTTCTATAAGGTAAAATTCATCATTATCAAGCACAACGCCTTCTGAATCAAAGAATGTGGCGTAATTTTCTTTTTTTCTTGAATTTACAAGATTGAATTTTTCTGAAAAAACTTTTTTATTCAAATCGTCTGAAAATAATGAACTTCCGGTTCCAAACGAATGTGCTGACAAATCTTTGTTAAATATTTTAATAATTCCCTGATTATCAAACAGAACTGGGATTTTACCTTCTGGTAGTGGTAAAATATTATCATGAGCTGTCAGTATTTCTCTGAAATAATCAAGTAGAGTTTCTCGATTGTAATCGTTACCATAACAGAGAACGTAGCCGTCCATTATGTTACCAGAGCCTTTTTTATTATAAATAAATTCAAATGAGTTAAATTTTAGTTTAGAGCTCATTTTGGTATCTCGTGTATTTTCAAGAATACTTGTATATTCTTCCATATATGCTTTATGGGATAGTGAAAATCCCGGGAATTCTTTTTTTATTATTTCAAGTATGGTTTCGATTTCTTCAATAAAACTGTTGGGGCTGAATAAAAAATCGCCATATTCCTCGCTTCTTGTAACATTATCAGCTGGTTTATATGGATATTTAATATTATTTTCAAGAGCGGTTATAGCTTTTTTTTCGGCAGTTTTGTCGTGTTTATTACCAAGATAACCAGATATTCCTATTAATCCATGATTATAAATTCTTATTCCGTTTTTTTTAATTTCTTTATTGATTACAGAATCTATTTTTGAATTTGTGATATTCAATCCAAATTTTTTTTCAATTATTGTAATGTTTTCTTTAATCATTTATTACTCCCTATAACACCTTCATATCTGAAATTCTGACATAAGGTCCGCCAAAGCCGACTGGTAGTGGATACTGTTCCATTTTACCGCAACCACCGCCAATAAAAGAAATAATTTTTAATTTATTTGAAAGACCGTCAATTTTCTGAAGAGTTTCAAAAACATTCCCGGTTATTACTGATATTTTTACAGGATACTGAATTTGTCCATCTTTAATATAATACGCCAGTGATGGTGCCATTGTAAAAGTTGACATGCCTGAGCCATGTTTTACCGTGTCGATATAAACACCTTCATCAATGCTTTCGAAAAGCTCTTTTTTTGATAATTTTCCAGGTTTGATATATGTTGTTGTCATACGAACAATAGGTTCAAAAGTAAAACCGCAGGCTCTTGCGTTGCCTGTTGTATTTTCTTCGAGTTCGCCGGCTGTTCTTGAAGAATGAAGTCTGCCTGCTAATACTCCATTTTTTATAAGATAAACCGGGTCTGAAGAAATCCCTTCATCATCAAAAGGTGTATAACCAATACCGTCAATATTTCCATCATCAATTATTGATAAAATTTCAGGACCTACCTGTTTGCCGATTTTCCATTCATTTTTCATTTCTTCATCGTTTAACATAAAGTCTGCCTCAGATTTATGACCAAAACTTTCATGAGCAAAAATTCCTGCTGCCATTGGCGAAAGTATTACTTTATAATTCCCTTTTTTAATATCTTTTGAATTTAAAAGAAAATCAACAGATTTTGAGATTGATTTTGCAAGTTTTCTGCCAATATTATATAAATCGTTAAAATTTTCAGTCCCATAAGAATAAACTTCGTCAAATTTGCTGTTATCTTTTTTAAAATTCATCTCGAATCTGACACCGCAGTATTGCTTATCAAATTTAAGTTCTGTGCCTTTTGATGAGTAAAATTCTTTTAAAACATACTGATCATAATATGAAGCTTTCCACATTGAAATCAGTGGCTGATTTATCATAAATGAAAAATAGGTTTTCAATACATTTACTTTTTTTTCAACAGGGATTTTTCTAACATCGCTGTTTTCATATTTAAACAATTCTTTTTTATTTACCGGGATTTTTTTTATCTGTGGATTATTTTCTATTTCTGGATTATTAGTTGTAAGTTTTGAAAGATTATCAATTTCATTCTGTATA
>JBAZDD010000169.1:0-5307 GCA_041654635.1 Candidatus Muiribacteriota bacterium | reverse complement strand
TTTATATCAATGCCTGTATTTGGATTTTTACAGGGAATTAATCCAATAATTGGATTTAATTATGGAGCGAAAAATTTCAGAAGAGTAAAATCAGCAATAAAAAATGGTATTTATTACAGCACCATTGTTGTTACTGTATGCTTTGTCTGCTTGATGATATTTCCTGAATATATATTAGGTATTTTTACAGATGAAAAAGAACTCATTGCAGAAGGATTATTACCACTTAAAATATTTTTTTCACTCCTGCCATTACTTGGATTTCAGATAATATCAGCAGGAATATTTCAGGCAATGGGAAATGCAAAAGCCTCCATGTTTCTTACAATGGCAAGACAGGTTGTGCTTTTAATTCCATTGATAATATTACTGCCATTAATTTATGGTGAAAAAGGAGTATATATCGCATTCCCCGCTTCAGAAATAATAACGTTTTTAATATCATCATCAATGCTTTATTTTTTAAATAAATCGCTTAACTGCCTTAATAATAAAATGGAAGGCAATTGTTTTTTATGAAAAAACGGGGTCAGGTCTTCGATATTCGATTTTTGAACATTATATGTTATTTATGATATAAATAGTAATTAAACAATGTGATATTTAAGGACTTTTATAATTAAAAAATCTAAAAACTGAAAACTGAAGACCTGACCCCATTTAATGGAGGGATTACTTTTATAATTAAAAAATCTAAAAACTGAAAACTGAAGACCTGACCCCATTTAATGGAGGGATTATGATTAAGATTGTTATACTTGGTGCGGGATTTGCTGGGTTGCAGGCTGCAAATCATCTTAAGATTGAAAATGCTGAGATAAAAATAATTGATAAAAATGATTATACTGTCATGCTTCCTGCGATTCCTGATGTGGCAGGCGGATTTATTGAACCAGATAGTGTGAAATATCCAATTGATAAATTAATTCCAGAGAATTTTATTTTTATTAAAGATAAAATAACCAATATTAATCTTGAAGATAGATATGTTCAGTCAGATATTAAAAAATATCATTATGATTATTTGATTATCTGTTCTGGTTCGACAGTAAATTTTTATGGTTTTAAGGATAATCTTGAAAAATTATACACCTTAGAAAATTTTGAAGACAGTATAAGAATAAAAAAAGATTTTGATTTTTACTTAAATCAATCCCAAAATCCACATGTTGTTTTCTCTGGTTGTGGTTACACAGGTATTGAACTTGCTCTTGCTCTTAAAAAACACGCAGACAAGAAAAGTAAAAAAATCAAAATAACCATGGTTGAACGTGCTAAAACTGTATTGCCTTTTCTTGAAGAAGATGAAAGAAATTATGTTTTAAAACAAATTAATAATTCAGGTATTGAAATAATTACAGATTCACTTGTGAAAAAATTTACAGGCGAAAAAGTAATTCTGAAGGATGACAATGCTATAGAAAATCCTTTTTTTATATGGACTGGTGGAACAAAATTTTCAGTTGATAATATTACTGACAAAATTGAGAAACTTTCTGATGGCAGAATAATTGTTAATGAATATCTTCAAATCCCAAAATTTAAAGAGGTTTTTGTAGCTGGGGATAGTGCGGCAATTAAGGATAGTAATGGTAATTTTATAAGAAAAGCTGTAAATTTTGCTTATTTCAGTGGTAAAACTGCTGGAAAAAATATTAATTTATTATTAAATGGAAGTAAACTTAGAAAATTCAAACCTTTTGATGCTGGATGGATTATTCCCATGCATAATACCGCTCTCGGAAGACTTTTTGGAAAAATTAAAGTTAAGGGTAATTTGCCGTTAAGATTACATTATTTTATGTGTGGATTTAGAAATTACAAAGAAAATCGTTTCAAATTGATTAAAAAATCTATTACATTATTGGAGGAAAAACCTGTGAAAAATATGCTTTTGAAATTTTTATTTGGCAATGATGGAGATTCAAATTTTGGATTGTTAATTCTAAGAGTTTTTACTGGTGTTGCTATGATGACACATGGATTCCCAAAATTATTCCAAAATCTTGAAGGGTTTACGCAGAATGTCGCTAATATTGGATTTCCTGCACCTGCATTTTTTGCATTCATGGCAGCTTTCAGTGAGTTTTTTGGTTCTCTGTTATTAGCAACAGGATTTATGACAAGATTATGGTCATTCTTTATCGGGTTTACAATGTCTGTAGCGGTATTTGTTGTTCATTCCAGTGATGCTTTTTCAAGAAAAGAATTAGCACTTTTTTATCTTATAGTTAGTATTTTTTTCCTTATGAAAGGAGCTGGCAAGTTTTCTCTTGATTACATGATAAATAAGAAATTGAAAAAATAAATAATGAAAAATTTATTAATATGGTATAAGTCGTTAAGAGCTTACTCTTTTTTAATGTCGGTTTTTCCACCGTTATTAATATTTTTTTACCTGCAAAATGCAGGATATAATGTTGATTTTTTGAAATTGATTCCATTCATTGCAGTTGTGATTTTGATTCATTCGGGTGTTAATGTATTAAATGATTATTATGATTATGTATTCAAAGTTGATACTGAAAAATCAGCTGGTGCTTCACTTCTTATTCAAAAAGGGTTTGTAAAGCCCAAATTTATGTATTATTCAGGTCTGATTTATTTTATTCTGGGAATTATTACAGGAAGTATTCTTGCATTAAATAATAATATTCTTTTATATACAGGAATTCCAGCTGTTTTTCTTTCATTCTTATATACAAGTAGAAAATTTTCGCTTAAATATAATGCTTTAGGGGAAATAACAGTTTTTACACTTTTTGGACCATTACTTTTTTTTAGTTCTGTTTTATATATGAATAGCGTTATAAACTTTGAAATATTAATTCTTTCAACAATGTTTGGATTACTGACAGCCGCAGTTCTTATTATCAATAATATCAGGGATATGGAATCCGACAGCAATGCAAATATAAAAACAATCCCAATATTATTTGGAAAAAAAACAGCTTATTTAATTTATTTAATTATAATGTCATTATTAATCTGGTTTGTATTCACAGAACTGAATTTTTTCTCAAGCTTTATAATTTTAATATTTGTGTTAAGTATTTTTACTGATATTATAAGAAGAAAGATTAGAAGGCTTGATATTAAAACCTCGATATTATATGGATTAACTGGATTTATGTATATTGTGAATAATTTATTATGAAAAATATAATTAATGAACATATAAATATTTTTTTAGAAAAACTGGATAAAAAATATCCTGGTCATACGATTATATGGAATTATTTTAAAAAACAGGAAAATGGTAAACTGCTTAGACCATCTCTTTTTTTAAAAACATTTGAACATACAGGCAAGAAAATTGAAAATATTTATTATGATATAGCTGCAGGAATAGAAATGCTTCACATATTTGCCTTAATACATGATGATATTGTAGATAAAAGTGATTACAGAAGAAATAATTTAAGTTTTCATAAAATGCTTGAAAAAAAATTTGGAGAAAACTCAACAGGTGCTGCAATTATTGCAGGTGATATATTATACACCGGAGCTCTGGAATATATTTATGAAAAATTTATCTTAATCAATAAAATCGAAGTATTTGGATTTATTATGGAATGTTCGATGAAAACCGCATTAGGTCAATGGAGAGAATTGACAGAAGACTATAAAATCAATGAAAAAGAAATTTTTTCATTATATGACAGCAAAACATCAATATACACATTTTTATGTCCAGTAATTACAGCGTTGAAAATTTCGGAACAGCCTGAAAAAATATCTGAATATACAAAAGATTGTATGATAGCAGGTAAAATATATCAGTTGAAAAATGACATTGCTGATATTTCAGAAAATCAGAATAATGAACCGTTTTTTGAAGATTTTAAAACCCGAAGAAAAAATTATGTATATTATGAAATAACAAAAAATAAAACCAAAAAAGAAAAAGAAGAAATAGACTATATATATCAACAAAAAGAAATTGAAAAATTTAAAAAAATCATACTCAACGAAAATATAATTTTTAAAATCCAAAACCGTATAAAAACTCTTGAAACCCATATCCAGCAAAGAAACTTTTTCACTTTTTGAAAAAAAGGGGGTCAGGTCTTTGATATTTGATTTTGGAATAGTTTGAATTATATAAAATAGATATAATAATAAAAACTTAGTATTTTTTAAGCTTTTTTACATAAAAACTTAGTAAAACTGAATATCGTAGACCTGACCCCCATATATATGTTAAAATGGGGTGAGAACTTTTATTGGAGGGGATTATGAAGTGTACTGGGTGTGGTTCGGAAAACTTCAGAGAAGTGCTTACTACTAATGGTGTGCTTATTGATTTTTGTGATAAATGTGGTGGTATCTGGCTTGATAAGGGTGAAATTTTCTTTTTTACTAAATCTCCAAGTTATTTAAAATTCAAAATTGATCAGGCTTTAAAAAATCCAAAAAAAACTGATAGAAAAAATCCTAAAACGGGTGGAGAGCTTGTTGAAATCTCACTTTTTGATGGAAAGCTTGATATAGATTATGATATTGAAACTGAAGGGATATACCTCGATAAAGGTGAGCTGGATTCTCTTCCTGGATTTAAAGATTTAAAAATAGAAATAAAAATTGATAATAAAGTTTTAAATCCAAATTTGAAAAATTCAACTGATGAAAATAAATTCAAATCCACTGCTGCGAATAAATCAGAGCCAAAGAAAAAATTCCGAGCGGGATTATCACCTTTACCTTCTTTAAGTTTTATTTCATCAATGACTTTTATTGGTTTATATGGTCTGCTGGGATTGTTTTTTGTAATTATGGCTCAACAGAATATTATTCCTGAAGCAGGGGCATTAATAATTTTTACAGTTATTTTGTTCCTTCAATTTCTTCTTTCTCCATTTATTATGGATTTTATGCTTAACTGGTTTTACAAATGTGACTGGGTTGGATATGATTCTCTTCCAGAGCCCCAGAGAAAATTCATTCAGAAAATTTCAGCTGAAAACAATATAAAAATTCCGAGAATGGGTGTGATTCGTGACGGTTCGCCTAATGCTTTTACTTATGGGCATACTCCGAATAATGCAAGAATTGTTATTACAAGCGGAATGTTTGATTTGCTTGATGATGAAGAATTGAACGGCGTAATTGCTCATGAAGTAGGTCATGCTGTTCACTGGGATATGCTTTTGATGACTGTTCTGCAACTTGTTCCAATGTTTTTGTATTATGTTTACAGAACAATAATGGATTTGCATAGAAGAAGTTCAAGTCGAGGAAGAAGAGGTAAAAAAGGTGGGCAGGAGCTTATTATAGCTATTGTTGCTTATGTTTTATATATAATTT
>JBAZDD010000168.1:0-5318 GCA_041654635.1 Candidatus Muiribacteriota bacterium | reverse complement strand
ATCACAGAATGACTGCGAAGAGCAAAAACATTACGAAAAAAAATATTGTTATTTGCTGTATAAAAAAAGGCAGGTTTCCCTGCCTTTTTTTTGGTTCATTCGCGCTTCTTTCGCGTTTTATCCGCGTTTCACTCGCGTTTTTATATATTCCAGTCTCTCTTTGTATAGTGTGTATGAAGTAGATGATGTGATTTTTCACCAAGTGGTTCTTTAAGAAATTCTTTATAAATTGTATCTATTGCTGGGCTTTCATGAGATTTTCTCAAAGTCATATTGGCATCTTCACAGTAAATTGCTTCCATTCTTGCTTTTCTTTTTTCAGGTGAAGTTGGTCTTGGCTGTCCGCCACCACCAATACATCCACCTGGGCAACACATAATTTCGATGAAATGATAATTTGCTTCACCTGATTTTACTTTATCAAGAACTTTTCTTGCATTAGAAAGTCCGTTTGCAATAGCAACATTTACATCAAGCTCACCTACTCTTACTGTTGCTTCTTTAACACCATCAAGCCCTCTTACTCCTTCAAAATCAACAGAAGGAAGAGTTTCACCTGTTACTACTTCATAAACTGTTCTTAAAGCAGCTTCCATAACTCCACCTGAAGAACCGAAAATTGCAGCTGCACCAGTTGTTATTCCAAATGGATCATCAAATTTTGAAGTCTGAATTTCTTCAAAATCAATACCAGCTACTTTCATCATTTTAGCAAGTTCTCTGGTTGTCAATACAACGTCAACATCCTGATATCCACTTGATTTCATTTCAGGTCTGTTACATTCGTATTTTTTAGCTGTACAAGGCATTATTGAAACAACTTTTATTTTTGAAGCATCTAATCCAGCTTTTTCTGGATAATAAGTTTTAGCCAGCGCGCCAAACATCTGCTGTGGTGATTTACAGGTTGAAATGTTTGGTATCATATCTGAATAGAATGTTTCCATGAATTTAATCCAGCCTGGTGAACATGATGTTACCATTGGAAGTGTTCCACCATTTTTAAGTCTGTGTAAAAATTCATGTCCTTCTTCCATTATTGTAAGGTCAGCTGTAAAATCTGTATCAAATACTTTATCAAATCCAAGTTTTCTTATTGCTCCAACCATTTTTTCAGTTGAAAGATAACCTGGTTCAAGACCCATTGCTTCACCTATTGAAACTCTGATAGCAGGAGCTGTCTGAATTACTACATGAAGATTTGGATCTTCAATCCATTCCCAGACTTTTCCTGTTTCATCGTTTTCATGCAATGCACCTGTTGGACATACATTAATACACTGTCCGCAGTATGTACAAGTAGTTTCATGAAGTTTTTTTCCACCTGTTGGAAGAACGATTTTTTCATATCCTCTTTTATAATACTCAAGAGCATTAACTGTCTGTACTTCCTGACATGCACGAACACATCTTCCACAGTTGATACATTTTTCATGTTCTCTTACAATCACTCCTGATTCAGCTTCTGTTTTAAATGCTGGAAGTACATTAGAATAATAAACATCTGTCATTCCAAAATCAGCTGCAAGTGCCTGTAATTCACATGATGTATTTCTTTCACATTTAAGACAGTCCTGAGGATGTCTTGATAAAATAAGTTCAAGAGCAGCTTTTCTTGCTTCTCTTACTTCTTTTGTGTTTGTATTTATAACCATTCCATCATTTACTGGATAAGCACATGATGGCTGATATACTCTCTGACCTTCAACTTCAACCACACAGATTCTGCATGAGCCAACTGCTCTCAGGTCAGGGTGATAACACAATACTGGTATATCTATTCCAGCCTGTTTACATGCTTCCAGAACTGTAATATCACCAGGTACTTCATATTTATTTCCATCAATAGTAACATTAACTTTAGTCATTATTTTCCCTCCTTTACACCCTGCATCATTTCTGCTTCAAAATGCTTCATTGCATCAAGAAACGGATTAACTGCTGCCTGTCCCAGACCACAGAATGATGATTTTTTCATTACATTACATAATGATTTCATTTTTGCAAAATCAGTTTTTTTACCCTGTTTTTCGTTTAAGTTTTTAATCATTTCATAAATTCTGAATGTTCCTTCACGACAAGGTGTACATTTTCCGCATGATTCGTGTTTAAAAAATTCTGCTACGCTTAAAAGATAGTCATTAATTTCAACATCTTCTGAACAGAAAAGAATAACACCTGAACCATGTGTCAAATCTGATGATGCTAAAGTGTTAAGGTCGAGTTTAATATCAAAATTTGCTGCTGGTACAATGTTACCTGACGAACCACCTATATGAGCAAATTTGATTTTTTTACCTGATTTTGTACCTTTTGCAATTTTTTCAAATACTTCTTTGAGAGTAATTCCCATTGGTACTTCAATCAGACCTTTTTCGTTTATATCTCCGATTATTGTAAAAACTTTTGTTCCTGATGAGCCTTCTACGCCAAGGTTTTTAAACCAGTCAGCGCCGTTAAGAAGAATCTGTGGTACGTTTGCAAAAGTTTCAACATTGTTTACAATTGTAGGTTTTCCAAAAAGTCCAGAAACTGGAGGATATGGAGGTTTTAATCTTGGTTCTCCTCTTTTTCCTTCAATTGATTCAATAAGTGCTGTTTCTTCACCACAAACATAAGCTCCACCACCAAGACATACTTCTACATCAAAGTTGAAAGCACTTCCTAATATGTTTTTTCCAAGAAGATTCAGCTTAACTGCGTCATCAATTGCTTTTTTAATTCTTTCAATTGAAAGTTTATATTCACCTCTGATGTAAATATATCCTTTTGAAGCTCCGATTGCATAACCACATATTGCCATTGCTTCGAGTACAGAATGTGGATCACCTTCCATTATAAGTCTGTCTTTGAAAGTTCCAGGTTCGCCTTCGTCAGCGTTACAGATTACATATTTCTGGTCTGCATCTGTATTATAGGTAAATTCCCACTTTTTTCCTGTAGGGAAAGCTGCTCCACCTCTTCCTCTCAAGTTTGAATCTTTTACAACATTAATAACATCAATTGGCTTCATTTCAGAAATTGCTTGTCCTAAAGCCATATATCCGTCATTTGCAATATATTCATTAATACTTTCAGGGTCAATAACACCTGCATTTTTCAACACAACTCTTACCTGACCATCAAGCATTTTTTCAACCTGACCTGCTTCAATATGCTGTCTTGCAACTTCTGAAGCCATCAGTCTTTTAACCTGTCTTCCTTTTATAAGATGTTCTTCAACAAGTTCAACAACATCTGCTGGTGTAATATTAACGTATGTTGTTCCTTCTGGATAAACTATGATACTTACAGTGTCATAACCCATGCTTCCGGTTTCTACAAGTCTTACTTCATTTGAAAGACCTTTTTTTTCAATTTCAGAAACTAATGCCTCTTTTACACCTTTTGCTCCTTTCAGCATTGAAGGTGTATCCATGCTTATCAGAACATGTGACCTATAAAATTTCATTATTTCCCTCCGCCCTTTTAATTGTATTTTGCCAGAATGTTCTTAACCATTTCAGGTTTAAGATTTCCGTGTACATCTTCATTAATCATTACTGCCGGTGCTACTGCACAAATTCCAAGACATGCTGTAAGTTCAATAGTAAACTTACCATCGCTTGTTGTTTCGCCAAGCTCAATGCCTAATTCTTCTTTAAACGCATTAATAACAGCCTGCGCTCCAAGAACATGACACGGACTTGACTGGCACATTCTGATTACAAATTTTCCACGTTTTTTGTTGGAAAACATTGTGTAAAAAGATGTAACTCCGTACAATTTGTTAAGCGGAACTCCTGTTTTTTCAGCAACAACTTTCATACAATCATCGCAGATAAAATTCTCACCACTGGCATCCTGAATTCTGTGAAGAATATCAAGCAGATTGCCTTTTTCTTTCGAATAATCTTTGAGGATTGCACCTACATCAATACTACAGCAAGCCATAAAAATCCCTCCGTACTAAATTTTTTTGTAATACTCTTGTTTATTGTAATGAGTGTGAAGATATTTATGAGATTTCTCACTTAAAGGAGCTCCAAGAAATTCCTTGTAAAGTTCCTTAATCGCCGGATTTTCATGAGATTTTCTCAATTTCATTGCTTTGTCAGCACTGTATATTCCTTCAATTCTCATCTTTCTTATTTCTGTATTTGTTGGTTTTGGCTGTCCGCCACCACCAATACATCCACCTGGGCAAGCCATTATTTCAATAAAATGATAATCAGCTTTTCCGTCTCGGACTTTTTCCATTAGTTTTCTTGCATTGGCTAAACCGCTTGCAACCGCAACTTTTACAACCACTTCTTTTCCATCAATTTTTGTTTTAACCTGAGCTTCTTTTGCACCGTCAAGTTTAAGACCACGAACTTCTTCAAAATCTATTTTTTCAAGTTCATGTCCTTCGATAACTTCAAGAGCGGTTCTGAGAGCAGCTTCCATCACTCCACCTGAAGCACCGAAAATAACTGCTGCTCCGGTTGATATTCCAAGAGGATTATCTGGTTCTTCTTCTGGAATATTTAAAAAGTCAACTTCAGCCTGTTTAATCATTTTTGCAAACTCTCTTGTTGTCATAACAATATCAATATCAGATAAGTTATCAACAGAAAGTTCTGGTCTTCCAGCTTCACCTTTTTTTGCTGTGCAAGGCATAACTGTTATGTTTACAATTTTTTTAGGATCAACATTTATTTTTTTTGCAAAATAACTTTTTACCATTGCTCCAAGCATCTGCTGAGGTGATTTTGCTGATGAAAGATTAGGAATAAGTTCCGGGAAAAATGTTTCAAGAAAATTAACCCAGCCTGGGGAGCATGAAGTAATCATCGGTAATACTCCACCATTTTTTACTCTGTCAATAAACTCATGTCCTTCTTCCATTATTGTAAGGTCTGCTCCAAAATCTGTATCAAAAATATAATCAAAACCAATTTTTCTCATGGCTGCAAAAATTTTGCCTGTTACTACTGTTCCTGGTTTCATGCCAAATTCTTCCCCGAGAGTAACTCTCACAGAAGGGGCAACCTGAACAACAGTGATTTTTTCAGGGTCATTTATTGCTTCCCATGCTTCATCAATGTTTTCATTATCTTTTAAAGCTGCAACAGGGCAATTTAATACACACTGACCACAGCTTGTGCAGACAGTATCACTGAAAGGTAAATCAAAAGGTGTTCCAACTTCAGCGTTGAATCCTCTTTTCTTAGAATAAATTGCTCCAACAGTCTGTACTGTATTACACATTGTTTCACATCTTTTACAGTAAATACATTTACTTCCATCATATTGCAGAGTTTTTGTAACTGTATCGCTTCCTCTGCTGCTTTTTT
>JBAZDD010000167.1:0-5333 GCA_041654635.1 Candidatus Muiribacteriota bacterium | reverse complement strand
AAAAGTACAAACTCCTCATACTCTGCACGAATAATTCTGCCTTCGCTATCAAATCCTTTATCAACTTTCAAAGGTTTTAATTTTGAATATAAAGCTACTCCACTGTATCCCTTTTTTTCAGCAGATTCAAAGTAAGAATGATAACCTTCAATATTTATAAGTTTATCATCAAGCTGTTCTTTCTGACTTTTTGTTTCTTGAATACATATAATATCAGCTTTAAACAATTCAAATTCATTTTTTTTAGCTATAGCACGGATTCCATTTACATTCCAACTTACAATTTTCATATATTAACTCCCTGATTATATTTTAAAAATTAGTTTTAAATTAATAAATAATTAACAATGTATTAAAAAAATGCTATCAACATTATATTATAAATGAATTTAGTGTAATTTAACAAATAATGATTCTTTAAGCATTTGTCTATTTGGCAAAATAGCCAATTACTTTTTACCGAATATATCGTGAATTTTAATAAAAAACCATTCAATTTGGATATTGGACGGTCTGACCCCTTTTTTCACTTCCTTAATTAATAAAGGAATTTACCACTGATGGCGCTGATATAAAATTTTCCTCCACCTGATAATGTCAATTCATAAGCTGGTTGATAAAATGAATTATCCATATAATATGCCGGGGAATGCATAACTGATTTTATATCAACAATAATTAAATTCCCTGAAATTTTAATGTTTGATAAAATACTTTCAGCACCTCGGTTTATTGCTTCCTGCCAGGTTAAAACTTCCTGTCTGCTTATTTGTGAAGTTGTTTCTTTTCTACACATTCTGTAATAATGAATTACTTTATTATTTCGAATAATTACGTTAATTGCATCCCCGGATAATCCTCTTACTTCTTTATCATTATATGATTTTTCCCAGGTAATTGAGTAAGCCCACACTTCTGAATTCTCATTTTCTGAATCAGTAAACAAAATTTCATCCATTGAAGTTGTTTTAAAGCCTTCAGGAATTCCGCCGTTTCTTAAAACAAATTCATAAGCAGTCTGCATATTCTGTTCCATGTTAAAACTGATATTTCTCTGTGTCTGTTTTTCAAAATTTTGATATATTATTGCCCCTGAATCAAAAAGCAACAGATTTTCTTTACCGTTATCATATTTTAACGCATTCAATGATTGGTCTTTAATTCCGCGAGTTTGAAATTTATTAAAAAGCTCAACATTTAATAAATTTTCTCTTTCAGTTTTAATTGTTTCAGATTGAATAGCCATTCTGGAAGGATTTGATAATACTGAAATTCTGCCATCAGCAAATGATACCATACTTTCAGAATTATAAGACTGTCGATTATCCCCTCTTGATTGGGACCAGTAATACATTCTGCCATTTTCTTTTGAATATCCAATTGATGACCATCTGTCTTTCATTTTATAAGAAGCGCTGGAATTAGCATACATCCAAGCATCAACATGGTCTTCTGAATCTTCAATATTGATTTTACCCACATTCTGTGCAAAATACCTTGCTACAAGATTGTCTGTTTTATCGAAGGATTCTTCTTTATATCCATTAATTGATAATAAACTTTCACCAAAAGATTCTTTCCATCTGTCAATTGTATCAACTGTCATACAACTGGCAAATATCAAATGTTTGATATTTTTCACCAAACCAAGATCTTTCTGATAAAAATAAATATCTTTAACTCCGTCAGTCAGAGCAACAAATCCTTTATTTCCATGACCTGAAAAATACAGATAATCAGTCATTACAGCTGGAAAAAAATGTTCAGTTTTAACTTTTTCATCTTCAAGAAACAATAGACTTTTAAATCCGTTTCTTTCCATATAATCCTTAAAATAATATCCATCCTGATTATCAATATCGTGTTTATAACCCGGATAATCACCTACAGCAAGTGTGGTAAATGTTCTGCCCATAACAGCAATTGATATGATTATTAAAAACAGTATTGCAATTTTTTTCATTAAAATCCCCCGGTTAAATTATTTAATATACTGATATTGTATATTTTAATTAAAATAATAAATTAGTCAATAATAATTTTTTTTACTTTAATTTTATCCTTTGAATACTGCAATGGGATTTAACTGAAATTTTACTTTTACAAGTTCTTTCTCATTCTTTAAAACAGATTTTATATTTTTGTAGGCTTCCCCATTTTCTTCAGCAATGTCTTTTATATTTTTTGTTTCAATTTCAATATTTGATTTTTCTAAATTTTTGATAATTTCTTTGGGATTAAACTTTTTTTTCGCCTGATTTCTTGATAATACTCTTCCGGCACCATGAGATGCACTTTTAAAACTTTTTTCAAATCCAAGCCCTTCAAGAAAATAACTTTCATTTCCCATTGAACCTGGGATTAAAACATAATCAGAAACATCGGCTTTAACCGCTCCTTTTCTGTGTACAATTAAATTCTTACCATAATGTTTTTCAAAACACGCATAATTATGATGAATATCCCATTCCTGAATAATTTCAACGTTATTTAAAAATTTACTGATTATTTTTAAAATGATTTTCCCGATTAATTTTCTGTTTGCATAAGCAAAATCAAGACACCAGTTCATATCTTTTAAATAATTTATTCCATCTTCTTCACTCTTATTTAAAACTGGTAAATTCTGATTATTTCCTGAAAGTCTTTTAACAGCAATATTATGATAATAATCTGCTGTTTTTTTACCAATGTTTCGCGAACCACAATGAATCATTAAATAAATATTATCTGAATTATCTTTCTGAAATTCTATAAAATGATTACCTCCACCCAACGTTCCAATTTGTAATTTTGCATCATTTAATTCATTTTTCAGAAAATTCGATTCGATTTTATGTTTAAAAAATTCGGCTTCAACAGGCTTTTTTCTCCATTCAAACCCAGCTGGTATTTCTTTTTTAATTAATTTTAAAATTTCTTTCAGATATGGTTTGATATCATTTGTTTTTATATTAAATTTGTTCAAACGGACACCACAACCAATATCAACCCCAACTGCATAAGGAAACACATAATTTTCTGAAGCAAAAACAGTTCCAATAGGTACAGAATACCCTTGATGAAAATCAGGCATCAAAGATATATGTTTATAGGGAATATCGGATTTTGCAAGAGCTTCAACCTGACATATTATATCATTGTCGATGTTTTCATTTTCAGTAAAAACATAAACAGGAACTTTCCAATTTTCTCTATTTAATATTTTCATAACAATATTATTTTATCATAATTTTTATTTTTTTATTCAGCTATGATAAGCATTTCAAAATCATCAGTCTTTAATTTATCATTTCTTGAAAAAGCTCCAAGCTTTGCTCCGTAAATATCGATTTTTATAAATCCAAGAGATTTCAGAAGCCATGTAATTTCACTTGGCATATAAAATCTTTCATCACAATTTAATTCGTGTTTATTCCCATCATCATCTGTAAATGAAGTAACGTTATAATCTCTCATGGTCATTAAATTAAATCCATCACTTTTATATATTGCATTATCTTCTCTTACGCCATCTTCGTGAAATCCATCAATTGAATGAAATAGTGGAAACAATCCATTTAACGTGGTAAAAATTAATTTACCTTTATTTTTAATTGATTTTTTAACATTTTTTAATATTTCAAAATTCATTTCGTCAGTTTCCATTAATGAGAATCCGCCTTCACAAAGCATAATTGCAGCATCAAACTCGCTTTCAAACGGAAGGTTTCTTGCATCATGTTTAATAAAATCAATTTTCAAATTATTTATTTCTGCTTTTTCTTTTGCTCTTTTTAATTGTGATTCTGATAAATCAATCCCAGTTATATTATATCCTCTTTTTGTAAGTTCAATTGAATGTCTTCCTGTTCCACAACCAACATCTAAAATTTTTAACGATTTATTGAAATTAAATTCTTTTTCTAAAAAATCACATTCGCCAATGGTTCCTTTGGTGAATTTTTCGTTATCATAACTTTTACCATAGTTTTCAAACAATTTTTCATACCATTTTTCTGACATTTTTCCTCCGATAAATTTATCTTAATATTATTATAACGAAAAAATATTAAACACTGTTGAATAAATTTTTATTATATTGTAAAAATAATTTTGTATTTGTCTATTTGGCAAAATAGCCAAATATAAATCAGGGAATATATCGATATTATTGTTTATAAAATCTTCAATTTGCATATTGGACGGTCTGACCCCTTTTTACTCTTTTGTTTTTTTATAAGTACTTAAGCAATTTTTCTTTGAATAATTCAAGATTAATTGGTTTGGGGATAAAATCATCCATTCCGGAATCAAAACACATCTGTTTCTGATTATCCAGCACACCAGCTGTAAGAGCAATTATTGGAACCTTTTTCTCTGAATTTTCTTCGTATTTTCTAATACTTCGAGTTGTGTCAAAGCCGTTATATTCTGGCATCTGAACATCCATGAATATTAAATCAATATTATTTTCTTTATATAATTCAAAAGCTTGTTTTCCGTTTTCTGCTTCAATTATTTTTACATTTGACAAACAAGTTTCAACGAATATTTTGGCAAGGTTCATATTATCAGGATCATCTTCAGCAATTAATATGTGGAATTTTTTTATTTCAGATTTTTTTTCTCGATTTTCATTCCCAGTCGTTGGTGAAACTTCGGTTTCAATATTTTTTATTTGAGAAAGCAGATTATATAATCTTGAAAATACTACTGGTTTTACAATTTTAAACATTACTTCAAGTTCATCACATTGTTCTTTAATAAAAACTTCATCTGACGAACTGTGTAAAAAGATAATTGGTTGTTTTACAATATTTTTACTTTGCCTAATTTTTCTGATTAGCTCCAGTCCATCCATTTCAGGCATATGATAATCAATAATCAAAACATCAAAATTTTCACCACTTTCTAACAATTGTAATGTTTGTTTTGCACTTTCAGTCAATTCGGTCTGTATATTTTTAATTCCAAGCAACTCTTTTAAAATCTTTCTATTATTAAAATTATCATCAACAACTAATATTTTATTAATATTCAACTTAATATTCTGTGTTATGGGTTCTCCATATTCACTTCTGCAATGTATTTTAAAACTGAATTTGCTGCCTATGTTTTCTTTCGATTCAACTTTTAATTTTGAATTCATTTTTTCAAGAATTTTATTTGATATTGATAAACCCAGACCTGTCCCACCATATTTTCTTGTAGTTGAACCGTCGGCCTGAATGAATGCTTCAAAAATCATGTCAATTTTATTTTGTGGGATTCCAATACCTGTATCTCTAACTGAAAAATCTAATTCTGCTTCTCCGGTTGTTATATTTTCAGATATTAAGTCAACTTTTACT
>JBAZDD010000166.1:0-5345 GCA_041654635.1 Candidatus Muiribacteriota bacterium | reverse complement strand
GCCGGAAGAGAAACTGGTTTTTCACCACCATCATAAATAAAACCTGTAATAGATGTAACAGTTTCTCCAAACGGGTCAGCTTTTTTACTGCTTCTGCACCCTGTCAGCGAGAACACTAAAACACTAAATAACACTACCAGCATAAACATTTTTACATACTTCATAATTCCTCCAGCTTCAAGTAATTCTGATGTAAAACATTAAAAATTACTTTTCACAATTTTAATTAAAATAAATTTTTGAGTTTATTTTATGTCTTTGGACAAGTGGTTGTCAAAAATATTGAAAATATTTTGATATATCAGATTTTTAATTTGACCTTTAGACAGATTATTCAGATTAATTTTTTTTATCACATCTTTTTTTATCTGGCTTATTAACTTAATTTTTTTTAAAATAAAAGTTAAATCAGTATGAGAAAAAAATAATTCAAATAATGGATTTAATGTTTTAAATATATTTTCAAATTCATTAGGGTTTAAACTGTATAAATCCCACAAATTAGAAAATAAAAGTTTGGATTCTGAATCAAAATTTATTTCTTTTATTATTTTTAGAGCTTTTCTGGCAAACATAACGTGTTTTAATTTGTTTTTGGATAATACAATATCAAAATAATTGTTTTCTGAATAATAAAAGAGGAGAGCCCAGTAAAATATTTCAATATTCTCTGATTCTGATACTGATTTATTTAATAGTGTTATCTTTTCATAAAAATTTTCTCTATTTTCAATATTTTGAATAATAAATGAAAAATTTTTAAAAAAATCATGATGATTTAAACATGTTTCAATCATCTGTTCAAAAAGATTTCTATTGTTTATTCCAGTTTTGAATATTTTAACCATTTCATTCTGAATTCTCTCGTATGAAAGTTTTGAAATCCCGGAAATATTTTCTTTAACAATATTTATATCATATTGAGCTATTTTATAATCAAGAGTAATTCCAAAACGAAATAAACGAATTATTCTAAGATAATCTTCTTTTATTCTGTTATCAGCCTCTCCAATAAAATTAAGCTGTTTGTTTTCTATGTGTTTTATTCCATCAAACAAATCAATAAATTCATCTTTTATAATATTGTAATAAATGGCATTTATTGTAAAATCACGACGGTTTGCATCTTCAATTATTTTATCACTGAATTGAACATGTGCTTTTCTACCATCAGTTTCTATATCTTTTCTGAAAGTTGTGTGTTCATATATGGAATTTTCTATAATAATGCTTATCGTCCCGTATTTTTTTGCATAGTCAGCATATTTAATTTTATTTTCGCGGCAGAATTGAATTAAAAGGTCAGGAGTTAGCGAAGAGGTAATATCATAATCTGTTGTTTTGATTTTAGAATAAAAATCCCTTACAGCTCCTCCAACAACATATATTTCTTTTCCTGAGTTCCGGTATATTTTTTGAGCAAGCGTTTTTAATTCGTCTGGAATAATCATTTCACAATTTTATCAAAAAATTTGACAAACTTATATATTGGTAATAATATCGGATTACCTGATTACCTAAAAAATTGAGGTTAGAACAGAAATGGAATTTAGCGGAAACATACCTTATATTCTTAAAGCTGGTGTTATCATAATTTCTGGATTTTACATTGGTAAAAGTATGAAATTTGTAAATCTTCCTTCTATTATTGGATTTATGCTTGCAGGTATTCTTCTTGGACCATCTTCTGTCAATTTTTTAACCCATTCTCTCCAGGAAAATTTTACGTTTATAACTGAAATTTCTCTTGGATTTGTAGCACTCAGTATTGGTCTTGAGTTGGGATTTTCTCTACTAAAAAAACAGGGTAAAAGTATTCTTCTAATTATTTTATTTGAAACATTTCTTACTTTTTTTGTAGTCACAGCTGGTATTTTCTTTCTCACATCAAATCTTCCAATTTCACTATTACTTGGAGCAATAGCTTCTGCCAGCGCACCAATGGGAACAGTAGCGATTATTCAGGAGTATAAAGCCAAAGGCCCGCTTACCAATGTTTTATATTCTATAGTAGGACTTGATGATGGTCTTGGTGTGCTTATTTTTGGATTTGCAGCAGCTCTTGCTAAAAGCCTTCTTTCAGGAGCAAAGTTGAATAATTTTAAAGATTTTATAATGTTATTTTATCATCCGTTTTTAGAAATCACTTTAAGTGTAATTTTAGGTTTATTATTCGGTGTAATTTTTGCTTATCTGGCTAAAAAACTCAGAAATCCGAGAGACCTTTTTATTCTTACTTTCGGCTCAATACTTCTTCTTACAGGCTTCTGTATTTACACAAATCTTTCATACATTATGGCTAATATGCTATTTGGAGTTTTCATAATTAATACACAAAAAAACACTCTGGTAAAAAACCTGAAAGAACAGCTTTCAAATACAATGCCGCTATTATTTGTTATGTTTTTTGTATTAGGCGGTGCTCATCTTGAACTTGGCAGTCTTTTAAAACTTGGTATGCTTGGATTAATATATACTTTTACCCGAACTTTCGGAAAAATATCTGGTTGTTATGTTGGTGCAGTTATAGGAAAATCTGACAATATAATAAAAAAATATTCTGGTATTGGTATTATTTCTCAGGCAGGGCTTGCAATCGGTTTATCATTAATTGTTAAGCATGAACTTGCTGAAATAAGTCCAGCTGCTGATGCAATGGGAACCACAATCGTTACCGTAGTTGCTGCAACTTGTATTATTTTTGAAATAGTTGGACCTCTTGCTGCTAAATATGCTCTTCAGAAAGCTGGAGAGATTCCCGAAAATACAATCTGATTTAAATTATTAACAGGAGATTACATAAAATGATTGGTGATTACATTAATATTTTTGTTGAATTTATTGTAAATCATGTTGAAAAATTTGGATACTGGGGTATTGGAATTATGATGTTTTTGCAGAGTTCATTTTTTCCATTCCCTTCTGAAATCGTTATGCCTCCGGCAGGATACCTTGCAGCTACGGGCAAAATGAATATATATTTCGCTTTGTTTGCAGGACTTACAGGAAGTATTTTAGGAGCTTTATTTAATTATTTTCTTGCTTTTTTTCTTGGAAGAAAATTTATTCTTAAATTTGGAAAATATTTCTTTATTTCTGAAGAAGGATTGAAGAAAACTGAAATTTTTATTCAAAAACATGGTGAAATTGGAACTTTTATCGGATGGCTGATACCATTATTCAGACAATATATTTCTTTCCCTGCCGGACTTGCAAGAATGGATTTAAAGAAATTTGTTTTTTACACATGTGCTGGAAGCGGATTATGGATTGTGATTTTAACATTGATAGGATATTTTGTGGGTAATAATGCTGAGCTTGTGAAAAAATACTCTGGAAATGCATCAATTGCTCTATTAGCAGGTGGAATGATAATTTTAACTATTTACATATTAAGGAGACGAAAAAATGTTTAAGGGAACCACAATTCTTGCTGTAAAAAAAAATAATAAAATTGTTATTGCCGGTGACGGTCAGGTAACTTTTGGAAATACTGTGTTAAAACACGGTGCTAAAAAACTGAGAAAACTTTTTAATAATAAAATCATTGTCGGATTTGCCGGTTCTACAGCTGATGCTTTTACTTTATTTGAAAAATTTGAATCTAAACTTGAAAAATACAATGGTCAACTTCGAAGAGCAGCTGTTGAACTTGCAAAAGACTGGCGTATGGATAAAATGCTCAGAAGACTTGAAGCTCTTCTGATTGCAGCTAATGAAGATGAAATAATAATTATTTCTGGAACTGGAGATGTAATTTCACCAGATAAAGATGTTGCTGCCATAGGTTCTGGCGGAATGTATGCGTATTCTGCTGCTCTTGCATTACTTGAAAATACAGATTTATCCAGTCGTGAAATTGCTGAAAAATCTATGGAAATTGCTGCTGAAATCTGTATTTATACTAATAATAATGTTATTGTTGAAGAACTGTAAAGAAGGAGAGTGCTATGGAAGAATTAAAACCAAGAGAGATTGTTGAAATTTTAGATAAATATGTTATCGGTCAGAAAGAAGCTAAAAAAGCTGTTTCTATCGCTTTAAGAAACAGATTCAGAAGAAGAATGCTTAAATCCCCACTCAAAGATGAAATAATGCCTAAAAATATAATAATGATTGGTCCAACCGGGGTAGGAAAGACTGAAATAGCGCGCAGAGTTGCAAAATTCATTAATGCCCCTTTTTTAAAAGTTGAAGTAACCAAATATACAGAGGTTGGTTATGTCGGCAGAGATGTTGAATCTATGGTTCGTGACCTTGTTGAACTTGCCATATCAAAAGAAAAAAGTATTAAAACTAATGAAGTCCGCGAAAAAGCAAAAAAGATGGCTGAAGAAAGAGTGCTTGATATTCTTCTTCCTAAAAAAAGTTCATTTTCAAGTGCTGCTGAAAAAGCCAGAGAACTTATTGGTGGAATGATGGATGATAGTGATTATCGGGCTGAAGAACCTGAAAAAAAAGAAGATTTTGATTCAAGAGAAAAATTCAGAAAACTTCTAATTGAAGGCAAACTTAATGACAGAATGATAGAAATAGAAGTAAAAAGAAACAGAACTTCACCTGTGATTGAAATTTTTTCAGGAACTGGTATTGAAGAATTCAATATTGGCGGAATGATGGGAAATATGCTTGGTGGAGATAAAAAAAAGAAACAGAAAGTGAAAATTTCTGAAGCGATTGAAATATTAACAGAAGAAGAAGCAGGTAAACTGATTGATATGGATGATATTGTTAAAACAGCAATAGATAAAGTTCAGATATCAGGAATTATTTTTCTTGATGAAGTTGATAAAATTATTGGCGGGAATACTGGTGGAAACTCTCCAAATGTTTCAAGAGAAGGGGTTCAGCGAGATTTACTTCCACTTGTTGAGGGTTCAACCGTAATGACTAAACACGGTCCTGTAAAAACTGATCATATTTTATTTATAGCTGCTGGAGCTTTTTATTCAAACAAACCTTCTGATTTGATACCTGAATTGCAGGGGAGATTTCCTATAAGAGTAGAACTTTCATCACTTACAACAGATGATTTCAAAAAAATTCTTACAGAACCTGAAAATGCTCTTGAAAAACAGTATAGAGCACTTCTTTCAACCGAAGATATTGAACTTGTTTTTGATAATTCTGCTGTAGAAAAAATAGCTGAATATGCCTGGAGAGCTAATGAAGAGATGGAAAATATCGGTGCAAGAAGACTTCACACTATAATGGAAAAAATTCTGGAAGAAATTTCCTTTGAAGCTCCTGATATTAAAGAAAAGAAAATTGTTATTGATAATAATTATGTTGAAGATAAACTCAAAGACATAATTAAAAATAAAGACCTCAGTAAATATATTTTA
>JBAZDD010000165.1:0-5345 GCA_041654635.1 Candidatus Muiribacteriota bacterium | reverse complement strand
TTACTCTGTCAGCACCCATGTCTTTACTGCACATCGCCAGATAAGCTCCACCATAGGCTTTTCTGACAATAACTGTAAGTTTAGGAACAATTGCAGCCGAATATGCAAAAAGCATTTTGGCACCATGTCTTATTATTCCGCCATATTCCTGATCAATACCTGGCAAAAATCCAGGAACATCAACAAAAGTAATTATTGGAATGTTAAAACAGTTACAGAATCTGATAAATCTTGCTGATTTATCAGAAGAATTTATATCAAGAACACCCGCAAGATAATTAGGCTGATTAGCTACAATTCCAACACTTCTGCCATTTAATCTTGCAAACCCGACAATAATATTTGGTGCATAAAATTCGTGCACTTCAAGAAATTTGCTGTTGTCAACGACTTTTTTAATAATATCTCTTATATCATAAGGCTGTCTTGCATCATCAGGTAAAATTCTATTCAGACTTTCATCTGTTCCGAGAGTTGATTCATCAGTTTTGTATCTTGGTGGTTCTTCAAGATTATTTGAAGGAAGATACGATAACAATTTTTTTGTTATATTAATTGCATCATTATCGTTTTCTGCCACAAAATGACACACACCCGATGTTTTGGCATGACTTAAAGCGCCCCCAAGTTTTTCAGCAGAAATATTTTCACCGGTAACTGTTTTTATCACTTCGGGTCCTGTTATAAACATTCTGGCATGATTTTTGACCATTATTACAAAATCAGTTAAAGCAGGTGAATAAGCTGCCCCCCCAGCACAAGGACCAGCGATTATTGAAATCTGAGGAACAACTCCTGATAAAAGAGTATTTCGGAAAAAAATTCCACCGTAACCGGAAAGTGCATCAACACCTTCCTGTATTCTTGCACCACCACCATCATTTATTCCAACAAAAGGTACACCACATTTTATAGCCATATCCATTATTTCACATATTTTCTTTTCATGCATCTCTCCGGCTGAACCACCCGATACTGTAAAATCCTGAGAAAAAGCATATATTGATCTTCCATTGACATTTCCACAACCTGTAACCACGCCATCTGCCGGCAACTCTTTATTTTCCATTCCTATAAAATTACATCTGTGTTTTGAAAACATAAACAGTTCCTGAAAACTTTCAGGGTCAAAAAGAATATCAAGTCTTTCTCTTGCAGTAAGCTTACCAGCTTCATGCTGTTTTGCTATTCTTTTTTCTCCACCGCCAGCTTTGACTTTTTCAGCTTTAAGCCTAAAATCCTGAATTTTTTTCAAGTTTATGCTGTTATTATCCATATATTTTCACTCCCTGTTTATATGTGATTATTATTAATTTCAAATGTCCAACGTATTATAATTCAATAATAATTCAAAATCAACCCCCGGGCAATGCTTTACTTTATTGCCTGTTTTTCCGATATATATTAAAGGGGGTTTTAATTATGAACAAAAACGATGATAAAAACATAACTATTGAAAAAAAAGGCACTGGCAAAAAACAGGGGCTTGAAAAACTTAATCTCCCTAAAAATCCTGATGAGGCTACTTTAAAAAAAATTGCACAGGCATTAAAAGAATGGTTATCTCAAAGTTAAAAAATTTTATATTTATATTGGCTGGATTAATTATGCTGATGTTTTTTTCAACAGGATTTAATTACAGTCGAGAGTTTGAAAAAAAGGTACTTGTAATATATCCACAGGTATCTGAAAAAACTCGTCCAGAACTGATTGATTATTATATTAATTATATGGAAAATACTCTTGTAAAACTTGATTATAAACCTGTAACCCGGCATTTTCTTGATTTATACTATGAAAGCAATAATAAAAAACCGGGTGATGAATTAAACTTTGACTCTATTAAACAAATTGCAATTGACAGTAATTGTGATTTGATTATTTATACAATTATAGATGAATACAGAGCTAACCGCTCTTTAAAACCTGGACTGGCAATACTTGAACCTGTAACTTTAAACACCACAATTGCAGGAACTGTAAAAATCGATAGTATTTTTATCGATGTTGAAAATTTCAGCAATGAAAATCGAATTTCAGTTGAAAAATATTCAAAAAATCGTGTGCTTGGCATGGTTACTTTAAAAAAATATCTGTTGCAGAAAACTTTAAGAGAATGCATTGGTGAAACACTTTACCTGGCACAGAAAAAGGAATTATTATGATTAAATATGACAAAATTTTCTTTTTTCTTATTACTGTCATAGTACTACAACTTTTTCTTTTTGGATGTGACAGTTCTGGAAGTGCCGGAATATTAACAGATAACTTTTTCGGAGATGAAAATGTTCAAAACCCAACAATCCCTGAAGAAAAAAATTTTGAACCTGCTTCAATAACAGGTTATATTTTTGATATAAACACAAACGAACCTATCAGTGGTGCACTTATAAAACTTGAAAATTACATTACAACATATACTGATATAAATGGTTTTTTCAGAATATCAAACATTGTATCCACTACTTCAACAGATATTTTAGAAAAAAATCTGCTGGTTTCAGCTCCAACATATAATTCAATAACAGAACCAGTTTCACTTCCAAGTGGTTCAACAACAAACACAATTTACAAACTGTCAAGAAAAACCGGAACTGTTTCAGGACTTTTGAAAGAAGGAATAGATTCAATTCCCGGAGCAGTTATAACTGTGGGAGGAAAAAATACGATTACTAACAGAAATGGATATTTCAGTTTTGAAAACCTTCCTGTTGGAATAAACGATATTAAAGTTTACGTAAACAATGTGCTGAGAATGTCTTCAATGATTGAAATTATAGAAAATTATCAGAATATTAATATAAACCTTGATAATTCTCACGGAGATATATTAGAAGTAAGCACAATTTCTGGTGTTATTCGAGATAGTCAGAGCAATAGTCTTATTTCTGACATTATTGTAAGTGTTTCAGGTTATCCGTCAGCTATTTCCGGGACAAGCACAACCGGTGATGGCAACAATGATACTTTAAAAGGTTTTTACTTTTTAAATAATATTCCAACAGGAAAAAGAGTGGTAACTTTTATTGACCCTTCAGGAAATTATTATGATTATAGTGTTACTCTTGACCTTTTAAAAGGAGAAAATAATTTTGATGTAACTTTAACTCCCAGACCTCATCACATGAACGAAACATCAAATATTACTGGTATTGTCACAGCAAGAAATAACGGTCAGCTTCTTAATGATATTGAAATCCGCCTCAGATTGTATGATGCTCAAACATCAAATTATATTGCATTTTCCGTTATCAGTGAAAATGATGGATGGTTCAGTTTTTCAGACATACCACAGGGAAGGTATATTCTTACTGCCGTCGATACAAGAAATCCAAAAAGATATGCTGATTTTCATCAAACTGATTTAGTTATCGAAGATGGAACACAATATATGTCAATATTAATGAGACAGTTTTAATAAACTTTAATATTATATGGAATATATTGATACCTTGGGTCAAAATTATTAACAATAATAACAACCTGTTTTATTTTTTCACCAAATTCACTTAGAGTATGTTTCCATTCACTTCTGTCTTCAATATTAAATACCTCTTTATTGCCATCGTAGGAAATTGTTAACAGTGTAACCGGATATGCATAATCTGATTCAAAATCAATATTAATAATATTACTTGTTCTGCTTTCGGGTTCAAACACAAAATAATTGGAGCCAAAAACCTTTGGAGCATCGTAAGATACCACACTTTTATTATATGGAAAACTCGTTTTTTCCGAATTTACAATATATAACTCTCTCTCAAACAAATCATAATGATTAAAAATTTCTCCTGTATATCTTCCAATACTGAAATTTCTATATATTTCTTTCATGTTATTACTAAATACTCCAATATGAGCTTCAATTCCACTGTAATTATTTTTTTTAACATCTTCCCATAAAGCTTTCAATAAATGGTTTCCTTCAATATAGGAAATTTCTGACTGATTACTTAATATGATATTTTCAGTAAGAAATTTAAACCATAGCACAGCAATATAAGATTCAGAATGATATAAATCAAAAATCGGAAAATCAGGTTTATCAAAATAAACATTAGTTGAAGTGTTAACATACGAAAGATAATCCCTGACTTCAGGAAATATGGCATCTTCCATCCATACTGCACAACCTTCAGCAAACCATCTGCTGGCAGAAAGAGCCTGATTTGAGAAAAGCCCATATCTTCCACTAACTGCATGAAAAAGTTCGTGAGCTGCTGTAACTTTGGCACCCTCAACTCCTTTTGAATTAAAAAAAGACTCCTGATAATTGTTGTGAATCTGTATATAACAATCTTCGTAAAATTCATCTGTCATTAAAGGAATAGTAATTCCATAATCTCTCATATTTGAAATTTTAACTTCAAACTCAGGAATTGTTGAAGGTTTCAGAAAATTCAATTTTTCTGTCTGAAATTTCAGAGATTTTTCAAAATATTCACCCACTCTGTCAACATAATCTGGAATTCCATTTCCATCCACATCAACATGGGATTCATAGACAGCATTTCTTCCCTCAATCTGATAATATATTAGAAAATTATCTGTTTTATGGGTAAAAACTTCTATTGTATCAACACCGGGTGTAACATAACTTTCAGCAACACCTTTATAAAAAGCGTTTGAAGTAATACTGGAAATATCTTCTATTACTGATTTTGACAGTTCCCCTTTTTTAAACTGATTAAAAGCAGTTATCATAACATCTGTAGCAAAACCTCTGCTTCCATAATTTATATTATAATCTTTTGCAATTTTATCAACATCTGGGTTATATTCGTAAATTGCTCTTGTAAGAGTAACAAGAGGGTGTTCTTTACTGCTTTGATTTTCAGTATTGAATGTCAGCTTAGAGAAATTTCTCATATAATCAAGCAGGCTGTTTATAGCATGTGCACTTTGTAACTGTCTGTTGTTAAAATTCCCTGTAGCTGTATCAGCAGTTATTTTCTGATATATTTCATAAATTACATCCTGAAATGCTATTGCTTCAATTTTTTTATTCTTTTTGAGATATTCTATGAAATCGTTTAACAACATGGTATCAGATGCTAATTTTGTAACAAGAGTGTGTTTTTCATTTTCAAGTTTTTTCATAGTCATAACATACTCAACAGAATTTACTTCTTTTTCATTCTGCTGCATTTTAGCCCATGAAACAAAAACATCAACGATTCTGTTAAAATCAATATCATCAGCTTTTATTTGAGAAAAAGTAATTAGAATAAGTGAAATTAAAAGAATTTTTTTCATTACTTCATACTCCTTCTGTAATTATTAATATTAATTATAACGTAAAACTCTGAAAAAATCCATTGTTCAAAAATGAACCCAACAATTCT
>JBAZDD010000164.1:0-5381 GCA_041654635.1 Candidatus Muiribacteriota bacterium | reverse complement strand
AAAATTGTGAAGGAGATTTTTTATCAAAATGTTTTTTAATATTAATTTTGTCAGTAGCGGATTTAACTGGTTTTTCCAGTTCAAGAAAAGTAGAAAATTCAAAATTATCATCAGTTTTAATATTTACAGTGTTATTGTTTGTAATCGTCAGCTCTGTTTTAACACAAATAAAAGGAGAACGTGAAAAATCATCTTTATAATCATTTGAAAGCAAATGAGAGCTGTTAAGAAAAACTTCAAGTGTATTTTTTTTAGAAGGAAATTTCAATCTTACAGTTTTTTTCGCAGGAGAATGTTTAATAAAATCACCTTTAGTATTGTGCATCGATTTTATGATATAGCCAAAAGAGTTTCCCTGATTATCTTCAACAAAAAATTTATCACCAAGTTTTAAATCAAATTTTGGAACAAGTTCATAAAAATCCTGCCTTTTAAATGCTTTACAGAGAAATGCACCTTTTTTTGGGGAGTTTTCAACATCAACAAAATCTTTATGACCTTTTTTTATGAAATGACCTTTCCCGTATGGTCTATGATAAATAAGTTCAAGCAGCTCTTTATCTGATGAATTTTTATAGGCTTTTGTGCAGGCAGCAACATAATCTTCGGATTTAAGTCGACCTTCTATTTTATAATAAAAATCTTTTTTATTTTTTTCAACTTCATCTATAAGACATAAATCTTTTGAGGATAAATAATATCCTTTTTTACCATCAAGAGAATATTCAAGTCTGCATGGCTGAGCACAGTCACCACGGTTCCCGCTTCTTCCACCCATATTTGAAGAAAGATAACATAGTCCTGAATATGAATAACACATTGCACCATGAGCAAAAATTTCAATTGTTACAGAGGAATTTTTTGATATAAATTCAATCTCATCCCAGGTGAGTTCTCTTGCCAGTATTATCTGACTGAATCCGTTCTGCTCAAGAAAATTTACTGCATAAATATTATTTACATTCATCTGGGTTGAGGAAGCATATCTAAATTTGTTTTTAAAATACTTTTCCGCAATTTCATAAACAGCAAAATCTTGAATAATTATTCCATCAACGTTTAAATGAGAAAGTAAATAAAGAAATTTATATAAAGAGGAAAGTTCATTTTCATAAAAAGTTATGTTACATGTTACAAAAACTTTGACTTTATATTCATGGGCAAAATCAACTGCACTTTTTGCAGTCTGAAAGTCAAAATTCTGAGCTCTTTTTCTTGCATTGAATTCGCCAATACCAAAATAAACAGCATCAGCTTTGTTTATAACAGCTGCTTTAAGTGCAGCAGGAGTCCCAGCAGGTAAAAGAAACATTAAATATCCTTTTTGATAATATTATTTATTTTATTTAAAGTGAAATCAAAAGTGAATTCAGCTTTTTCATATGCCTCTCTTGCCTCGGTAACTGGTTCCGAATTAGATAATTCATGTGAGCAAAGTTTTAGATCATTTTGTGATTTTAAAATCCACTCTTTGATGGATGATTTCATAGAGAAACACCTTGTTTCAGAGCATAATAAGTTATGTGACCAATATTATTTTTTGTTTCATTGAATTCTTTTTCAGATATTAGAATAATATCATTTGGAATATTATGTTGAGCAAGAATACGTTTTATTTTCATTATTAAATTCCAACGGTTTTTTCTATCAATGTTCTGATTAATAATTACCAGAAAATCAAAATCACTTGCTGCTGATTGTGAATTGGTTGCCTGACTACCAAAAAGAATTATATTAACAATATCATAATTGTTTTGTAATAGAAAATTTTTAATAATTTCAACAGCTTTATTTGTAATATCCATAATAATATTATTACAGAAATGAAAAATTAAATCAATAAAGCTTTAATTGTTATTTAGTTCTTTTTTTAATATTTTGTTTTTTCTTTTTTTATTCCCGTTCCACCCGCGATTCATACGCGTTCCATCCCCGTTTCTCTCGCGATTCATACGCGTTTCATCCCCGTTTCACTCGCGTTTTTCTAGGTTCTTGATTTTTCGGATCACTGATTACCGATTACTGATTACGGCTTTTTATAACTGGTTAAAGGTAAACTTGAAATATTAAAATAAAACATATAATATAGCATTGAAAAATAAGAAACTTTCCTTAAATAAAGGGGATAAAAATGAACGTTGACGAAAGCTGTATTTTTAAAAAAGTAATAACTTTTCTTCTTCTGATATTAACTGTTTTCTTTGTATGGGGATGATTACTTTAAAAATCCCTGCTGATAAATCAATATCCCATCGAGCAGTTTTACTTAATTTATGTGCTGAAGGAAAAAAAGCAGTAATTAAAAACTTTCTTTTTTCTGAAGATACTTTAAAAACTGTTGATTTTGCCAAAAATATTGGTGCAAAAATAAGTATTGATAGAACCAGAAAAAAACTGATTCTTGAAAAAAACTCACTTAAAAATCCTTTAAAAGAAATTTACTGTGGCAATTCAGGCACAACAGCAAGACTGGCAATAGCTCTGTTGGCAGGAGCAGGATTGAGGGGAGAGTTTACAGGCGACAAATCGCTTTCAAAAAGACCAATGAAAAGAATTACAGAAATGCTTAATAAAATGAACGGTTTTGTTTTTGATAATAAAGGTAAACTTCCTGTTTTTGTTGCTGAAAGCAGACTTTCATCAATCAAATATTTTTCAGAGCTTGGTTCTGCTCAGCAGAAAACAGCATTTCTCATAGCTTCACTTTTTACATCAGGGAAAAGTGAATATGTTTATAAATACCCATCCCGTAATCATACTGAAACCATGCTTGAATATATGGGCGTAAAACTTGATATAGTTGAACCTTATAATGAATATGGGGGAATGGTTACAATATTAGATAAAAAGAACTTTCAGATGAAAGATTTTACTGTTCCGGGTGATTTTTCATCAGCAGCATTTTTTATTGTATTGGGTTTGCTTGGAAAAAATAAAAAGAGTTTAAGATTAAAAAAAATAAATCTTAATCCAACAAGAACAGGATTAATTGAAACCCTTAAAAAAATGGGTGCCGATATTAAAATTGAAAATAAAAAAACAGATTTTGAGCCTTATGGTGATATTATTGTAAATCATTCAAAATTAAATGGGATAGAAGTTAATGATAAAAAAATAATCCCTTCAATGATTGATGAAATTCCAATACTTGCTGTTGCCTGTGCTTTTGCCGGGTCAGAAAGTTTAATTTCTGGAATAAATGAATTAAAATTTAAAGAAAGTGACAGGCTTCAAAAAATATGTGATATTTTAGATTTTCTTGGAACAGATTATCAGTGTGGTGAAGATTTTATTAAAATTTTCCCTCAGAATAAATCAAAAAGAACAAAAAAAAATAAAATCAATACTGAAGGTGATCATAGAATAATAATGTCTGCTGTAATAGCTTCAGTTCTCAAAAACAGGAGTTTGAAATTAGATAATATTTCTGATATAAACGTTTCGTTCCCGGATTTTTTTGAAAAACTTAAGGAGTCAGAATATGAGTTTAAATATCGCAATTGATGGACCAGCAGGTTCTGGCAAATCTACAATAGCAAAAATCGTTTCAGACAGATTGGGAATTTACTATGTTGACAGTGGAGCTTTTTATCGCACTATAACATGGTTTTTTATTGAAAATAAAATAGATTTTATGGATTTGAATTCAGTTCAGAACGCTCTTTCGCATATTAATTTGAAAGCAGAACCTGATGGCCTTGGCTTTAAAGTTTTTATAAATGAAATATTTCCGGGCGATAAAATCAGAACAAGAGAAGTTACAAGAGCGGTTTCACCAGTTTCTGCAATATCATGTGTAAGAGATTATGTTAACGGTTTTTTTCAGAAAATTGGTGAAAAACATTCTATTGTAATGGAAGGAAGAGATATTGGTACTGTAGTACTCCCTGAGGCTGAACTTAAAATATTTCTTGTGGCAACTCCTGAAGAAAGAGCCAGAAGAAGATTAAAAGAACTTCAGCAGAAAGGTGAAAATTATCCTTTTGATGAAATTCTTGAAGATATTATTAAACGTGATAAATATGACAGCACAAGAGAAGTTGCTCCTCTTAAAAAATCTTCTGATGCAGTTGAAGTGGATACAACAGTGATGACAATAGAAGAAGTTGTAGAGACGATTTTAAATCATGCTGAAAAGAAGAAAAACTAAAGCAGTGAGTCGGGGTCTGCGCAGTAAAATTTTGTTAAAAACAAAATTGGACGGCCTGACCCCTAGTGAGTTACTGCTTTCAATTTAATTTATTCAATTATTTTCAAAAATACTGTTTTTAAATCTGATTGAAGATTTTCTTTTTCTGTTTCAATAGTAATACTTGCAAGTCCTGCGGAAGCCTCTGGAAGTATTTTAAATTTAACTTTATATTCACTGTTTTCATAAGCTGAAAGATTTGTGTTCAGCTTTGGTGAATATGGAATTAAATTATGTGTAGAAGAAATTTTAACGCTGATATTTCTCAAATCATTGTCAGTAGTATTTACAAGATTGAAAGTTAATTCAATAACTTCACCTTTTTTCACATTTCTGTTTAAAGTATGAGTATGAATATTAATAAAATCCGGCATGTTGATATTTTCAATGTTTGTAACTGAAGCTATTTTTGAATTAATAATTCCTGATGTTTTTCTTATATTTTCTGAAATTAAAGAAATATTTCTGTTTGAGATTTCTTTATTTCTTGAATAATTTACATCAAGCATTAATAGTTCATATAAAAGTTTTGTCTGATTGTTAAGCTGAACATCAAGATTTGCTAAAATTTCATCAACTTCTTCAATATTTCTTAAACTGTCAGATAATGTCAGATAGGAATACAATGAATCACTTGAATCAGATAGTTTTTTATCCTCTTCAAGTAAATCACTTACAGCATATTTAATATTTTCAATATTTTTATTTTCAATAAGATTATCTAAAATCTCAATTTTTCTTTCATAAACAGCTGAAAATCTGCTCCATTCAACAGCTGAGTTTATAACCATGTTTTTTCTGTCTTTTAATGCTTGAGAATTATGATTATTTTCAGAAGTTCTACCCCCGAGAAAAGCATTTGTAATTCCTGCATTGTTAGAAGAAGGAAGATATCTGTAATAGCCGTTACCTGCAAGACCGACAGAATAAGCCATAAATCCGCCACTTGTAATCTTTCCTACAACTGTAAGAATTTGTGAAATAGAAGTTGGGTCAATTAAACTTGTTACAGCAGTTACATTAGATATTGCATTCGCAATTCCTGCGTATTCACGGTTTTTAGCACATTGATTTAAAGTGTTTTTTACATAAGAATCTGTTGTTGAAAGGTTGTTCTGAACTTTCTGTGCTGCATTTGATAAAGTACCGTTAATTTTACCTGAATTAGCATAATTTACAGCATTTTCAAGAT
>JBAZDD010000163.1:0-5454 GCA_041654635.1 Candidatus Muiribacteriota bacterium | reverse complement strand
TATAAATCATTTTTGCCTGTTCACTTCCTGAAATGTTCAGCTCATTTAATGCCAGTTTGTTTTTATTTTGTATTTCAAGCATTAATTTTTTAATTTCTTTTCTATCACCTTTTTCAACAGCTTTCTCAAACTCAGATATTTTATTTTTAGCCTCAATTTTTACTTTTGTTTCAATATCGATTTCTTTTTTTGTATCTATTCCACCAGTCTTTTTACTTTCAGCAGATAATTCTTTATCATTTTTACTTATATCTGATTTTTTCTGAAGTTTAGACTGAATTTTTTTCATTGTGTATTTCATTGCAGCTGTCTGAGCCGTACTTTTTCCAGCTTTAATAACAGCAGAATGAAAATCCATTTTATGTATTATTACATTTGTATATGTGTGATAGCAGAAATATGCTGTCCAGGCAAGAGCTTTAGCCCGAGGATTTTTACTCATTAACTCTGCAATTTTATCTGGGTCAAATACTGAGCCTAATCCAATCTGACAGATTTCTTTAATGTGTTCCCAAAGACATTCATCAACCCAGTCATCAAAACTTTTACCTTCCATCAACGCTTTTATTAATGAGGACAGAATATTATAAAGCTCCCCTGTTGCCATGAGTCCATAAACACTCATCTGATATTTCATTGTGACCACTGTTGTTGCTATGTTACCTGCCCAGTTGGCAACATTAAGCATATTTTCAATTCTTGCTGCCCATTTTTCAACATCATTATATGCACTGTAACCTTCAGCCTGCCACATAGCCCGTCCGAATGACCATATCTGATGTCTTAAATCATACAGACCTTTTGCACCAAGAAACTGTTTTCTTTTTTCAACCATATCTCTTAACTTCTGTCTGAACTGTTCAGGAACAAATTCAATAATTTTCAGACAGTTTGAATATTCTTTCTGCCATACTTCGCTTTCTCTGTCAGGCATTTCAACTTCCAGTTTTAATGGAATGCTTACTTTGTATTTATTTTCTGAATCCTTTACATATAAAACACCGCTGTAACTTTCCCCCCAGCCAGGAAGTTCGTGTTTTGTGCTGATTATGTATTTGAATGCTGTAATTTTATTTTCACCAAAATTTTTAATATCTTCCCAGTTGGAGCTGGTTATTTGAGAGGAATTGACTGGATTTATTATAATCTTGGCTGCTTCAAAAGCATTTTTTGAAACTTCGTCTGTTGTTTCAATATTATTATCAAAAACAACGTTGTAAAGTAAATTGAAATCAGTTTCAAGTCTGTCATTATCAGTTTTCAATGCGGTGATTTTCAATTCTGTTTCTGTCATTCCATCAGCAGTTATTTTAACTGGATTTTCTGTAACCGGAATTAATCCATCTTTTGCACAAGTTATTTTTAATTCAGTTTCAGCAACACTTCCGGTAACATTATTTTTAGCTTTAATTATTACTTCTGAATTGACATAATTACCAAATCCTTCGGGAATAACAGCGCCTTTAAACTGAAGTCTGGCTTCTCCCCCTGATATTTTTGTAACTTTATAATCATCTACTGCGTTTAATTTATTTTCAGAAGGTATTTCAACATCAAATTCCCAGTCCACAGGTTCAATAGAAAACACTTTTGCCCGAAGCTCTATATGTTTTTTTGAATTTTCTCCTATTACTATAGATTTTTCACTTACTGTTACTTTATTTTCTGATTTTTCAACTTTATAAACTGCTTTTGCTGAATCAGCTTCTCTGCTACTTGAAGCTGTAAGCTCAAATGTAAGTGGAAATGTCAGCCCTGTATCGCCTTCTTCTGAGCCTGGTCTATGTATTTTGTATGTAAAACATACTTTAAATCTTCTATAACCAGCATTTCCGTAATTATCAGTTTCTTCAATATGAATAAAATCCGCTACCAACCCTGAAGGTTTCAAAATTTTTACAGATTTTAAAATTTTATTATTAACATTTTGGTCTTTTCCACTTTCAACTGAGAGCCAGAAAAAACATTCTTTTTTTCTATCCCCGACTGTAAAAGTATTATCTTCCTGCTGAATAAAAATTCGTGGCTTTTCCATTTCTTCATCTGATTCTTCTAAAATTTCTTCATTTTCTATTACTTCTTCAGCATAATCATCACTGTCATCTGTTTTTTCTGATTGATTCATATTTATTGAACTGCCTGCACCAGCTATCCCGGTTGCAAGTAAAAGAGCGGCAAATATCCCAGCTAAAGGAAGAGCTGTGTTTTTTACATAATCTGTATAAGAAATATTATCCCAGTCAGTTTGTGTTATTGTTTTAGAAACATAACCTGTTGAAAATCTCAACGCACGCAAATAATCATAAAGCTCTTTTTCGTTTGATACAGTCAGTTTATATCGATTATAAGGCGATGGTCCAAGTCCATCCTTATGTGAATCTCTCTCATTAAAATCTTTAACAAATTTTTCATATTCAGCTTCTGATATACCTTTATTTCTTCTTGATTTTGCAAGTGAAAGCAGTTCTTTTGCTTTTTTTTCACTCCATTTATAAAAATAGACCCCTGCAAGCTCTGCTCTGACATGGATAAAATCACCATCCCAGTCATGCCAGTAAGAATAACCTCTTCGTACTGAAAAAGTACTTGCTGTTTGATTATCAACCAGTTTATTGTATTCCTCTGTAATAGCTGCAAGTTCACTGTCAAGAGTGGTTATTCCTTTACTTTCATATTGTCTTAAAATTCTGAGATTGAAGCTGTGAACATCAATAAAAAGTTTTGTTATATCAATATCATACTGATTTTTATTTGAAGATTTCTGTAATTCTGCCAGTTTGGACTGTGCCTGTTTTAAATCATTATCAATTTTTTCTATTCTTTTTTTTACAAGTTCTTTAACTCTTGGAATATCATTTTTTTCAATATCTTCAACTGTTTTTTCAAATCTGTTTATATAATCATTTACTCTCTCATCAAGCTGTTGTCTCGAAAGATTATTATATCTGTAATAAGGAACTGGTTGACTTGAATAAACTGTTAATAAAGCACAAAATAATATTACCCCAATAACAGCTTTTTTTGAAATTTTAATTTTTTTTCTGATAAGAATTGTTAAAATCACAAATAAAAATCCTAACGTGAAATATATAATCTGATTTGAATATTTTGTCGGAAAAACAACTGAAAATAATAAAACACCTGCTGTTAATCCATTAAGTAAATACATAGTCTGCTGGCTGGCTTTTTCCATATTTTTACTTTTTATATTAATTAATGAAGCTGTTGTAAACGCAAGCCCGCTTCCTGTTGGAAAAGCCATTGCCAGAACTGTAATTGCAGTAAGTGACGATGTGATATATATGTTATTAAAGTACATTGAAATTAAAAGTGCAATAAAAAAAGCTGATAAATAAAGTATGTTTTTTATATTTCTGAATATATTGAATACACTGAGAAAACTTTTTAAAAAGGCTGATAATAATTTGAAAATTCCAAATATTTTTGTGTTTTCAAATAGCGAAAGACCAATAATTGAAAAAAGAGTCCATATTATACTTGTATGAAATAAATTTGAAGGTGAAAGCACTATTTGACTGATTATATTTCTTACATTATCTGAAAGCAGATTTTTTTTTAATACTGTTACAAAAATCAGATTTAAAATAAAAATTATTATTATAAGAAAAAAAGTTTTTTTTATATTCTGTAAAATTTTTCTTCCGAAATTTTTAATAATTGTTTTCAAAAAACTCATGAAAGTATCAGGAAGAGATGTAAAAAAAGTATTCATTTAAGTCACCTTTTATATTTTAGATAGAATCCCAGTCTTCAAAATCCACAGCATCGTCCTGCAAAACTTCTTTAATATAAACATCTTTTATTAAAGCCAGATCAACTTCTTTTTCAGGTTCACTGTCAAAAAACACTCTGGGTTTTGACCACTGTTCTCTGTTTGTTCCAGCAATAGTAGCTTTTATTCCATTACTCAGAAGTACTTTTGTTCCAATCGGTAAAAATCCAACATGTCTAATAAAAGCTTTCATCATTTTTCGGTCAAATTTCTTAGGTGTATTTGCAATAAGATATCTCATTGCTGCCTGAACTGAATAAGGCTTTCTATAAACTCTCGGTGAGGTAAGAGCATCGTAAACATCACATATTGCAACAATTCTTGCATAATCAACCATCTGCTTATCCCCGTGATTCAGATAACCTGAACCATCAAGTCTTTCATGGTGCTGCAATGAAACTGTGGCGATTATATCTTTCAAATCTTCGGTGCTGTGTAGAAGATCAAATCCTTCAAAAATATGAACTCCAACAATTTCTTTTTCTTCCGGGGTAAGTATTCTTGATTCTTCCCAAATTTTCCCGGGAACATTCATCATTCCAACATCAGCAAGCATAGCTGAAATACCAAGTTCAGCTATTTTATTCGGATTATAATCAAGAAAAAGTCCTGTAAGCACTGATAATATACATACATTAAGTGAATGACTGAAAAGATAGTTATCACCTGTGAAAACATTTCTCAGTCTTGCTACAAGATTTCTATTGTATAAAACCTGGTCAATAAAGCCTGAGGTAATATTTTTTATTTTATCAATATCAGGATTTTCATTATTTGCAATTTCTGTATATATTGATTCAATTTGAGCATTAGCTTCAGTATAATTTTCAATAAAAAGTTTTTTAGCTTCATTTACATCAGCTGCTTTTATTTCTTTTGGAATATAATATGTTACTTTTTCACAATTGCTTTCTTTACAGTAATCTGGAATTATTTTATCTGTTATTTTTATTACTGGTTGAACTTCTGAAGGTGTTTTTACTTTTAAGACTTTCTGTTCAGGCTTTACAGGTTCAATTTTCAGAAGTTTTTTAAGAATATCTATTCCAGTTTTTATTCCTTTATCAGAAAGTGCTGCCTGAGAAAATTTCAAGATTAATAAATTAAGTTTTTCACTTTCAACAGATTTAAAATAATTAAGTATCTGGCTCATTATATCAGCATCAGTTGTATTTGAAAGCAGTTTTAACAGATAAAGTGTATTTTTATTAATATCAGGAAATTTCTCAATTAGAAAAATTGATGAAAGTACAAGCTGTTTTTCTTCAGAAAAAAGAAGATTATATATAATTTCATATATTTCATTATCAAGCTGAAGCTTTTTACATTGAATAACAAGTTCATTTATTATTTTAGGGTCAGAAAATTTTTTAAAACCAGCCTTTATTAATTCGAGCAATTCTGGATGATTTGATTGAGTAAGCTGTCTTAAAATATAAATTACACCATTAGCTTCGTTTTCATCTGTTAAATCAAGATAGAGTTTTTTTAGTTTTGACATCGGATCTTCAGATTTTTTTTCATGAATTTCTGGAATTTCAGGCGTTTCCTCTTCTTCAAATACTTTTACAGTTTTTACTTTTACTTCTTTCAGTTTTTCTAAAATTGTATTTGTTATTTCTGTGTTTTTTGAAAAAAGAATAGCTCCACTGAATAAAACA
>JBAZDD010000162.1:0-5483 GCA_041654635.1 Candidatus Muiribacteriota bacterium | reverse complement strand
GCATTTCTGTTTCAGTTAATTTTTCAAAATTATCAGAATAACTGAAAATCACAGTTAGTAATATTGTTATTAATATCAAATTTTTTTTCATTGAGTTCCTCCATGTCAGTAAGTATTAAAAATATTATACCATTTTAAATCCATTTATCAAAACAATAAGTAAGGATTTATCCGCGTTTTATTCGCGTTTTTATAAAGTTTGACCACAATTTTATTTTCTGGTATTATTCTGCTTTGAGTAACTGGAGGATTTATGATTAATCTTGTACTTCTTTTCTTTATATTGTGGCTGATTGTTAATATGTATGAACCTAAAATTCATAAGTTTTTTGGTACAAATAATAATAAAACTAATTTCAAACCTAATCAGGATAATGAAATTGATTCTGAAATCACAGGTGAAGATGAAGATGGTAATATTGTTGTTGAGCTAAAACAGGATAAAAAAAATGAATTTCCTCTTTCAAAACTTATTATGGCAATTATTATACTGGGATTAGTTTTTACTCTAATTCCTTTTGCTTTTCAACTTCTTTTTCTTATTTTAAGATTAATTTTCAGTTTTCTTCCATTGATAATTTTGGGTATTATTTTCCATAAACAGATATTTGATTTTTTCAAAAATAACTGGAAATGATTTAAATTTTAACAACTCTCAATGAATTTTAAAGAAAATTCTTTTCTGGAAAGGATTTGTGCCGTCAAACTTTACGATTTATATAATTTGAAGGTCAGACCCCTAAAGGATTTTCAGTTAAATTGAGAATTGATAGTTCAATTTATCCACTCTTTTATTTTCTAAGATTTTTTGTTAAAATATTCAAATGTTTGAGTTTATTTTCTTATTTTTGCTGTGTCTTATATCAATAATTCCATTTTTATTTCCTGCATTTTTGTTATTTTTAAAAATATTTCACAGAAATACCAATAAATCCGAAAAAATCAATAATATCCCCCGTGTAACAATACTTATCCCTGCATATAATGAAGAAAATACCATTGAAGAAACTTTAAATTCTATTCTAAAAACTGATTATCCAAATTTTAATATAATTGTTGTAAATGATGCTTCAACAGATAACACATTTTCAAAAGTAAAGAATTTTATCCAAAATAATAATGTTGAATTAATATTGTTTTCAAATTCTGAAAGAATAGGCAAAAAAAACATTCTCAACAAATATATACCAGTTATTAATACTGATTATGTTTTTATTTTAGATGCAAATCTTCATGTTGAGAAATCAGCTTTAAAAAACATGATAAATCTCTTTGACAAAAACACTGGGGTAATTTATGGGAATCTTAAACTGGCAAAAAACGCCTACTCAAGTATTACAGATGAAGAAATCCATTACTGGAATCTTGAAACATTTCTTAAAACAATTCAGTCTGAATCCGCCAACATAACCTCGCCTGTTGGAGGATTTTACATTTTAAATAAAAAATATTTTGAAACAATCCCAGATGACTGCAATGTGGAAGATATGTTCGTGCTACTTACAATTTTATCCAAAAATAAAAAATCCAGATTTTCCAAAAATTCTGTTGCCATTGAAAATACAGCAGCTTCAACATTACATGAATTTAACAGAAAAAAAAGAATTATTCGAGGTGGATACTTTATAATTGATTATGTTTTTAAAAACAATATTTTTAAAAAACTTTCAAAAATTGACTTTGCAGCTTTCTTTCTGAACAAAATACTCAGATGGATTTATCCCGCAATGTATGCTTTAACTTTTATTTTTTCAATTTTTTCATTCAGAAAAAACAAAGCAGCCCGTATTTTCTTTAAACTGAATTTATTTCTAATATTGGCAACTCTTGCTGAATTTACTTATAATTCCATAAATAATTACATTAATAATAAACAAAGAATCAGAGTTCACTTTTTTAAAAAACCACTTTACTTTTTTATGTTGATCTTCGCAGGTGTTACTGCTCTTTTTGAAAAAAGTCAGCATTTATGGTTGAAGGAAAATCGATGAACTATATAAAACTTGAAAATGTCTCTAAATCTTTTGTAATATGGGATAAGTCGCTTCGTTCAGCTTTTAAGTCAAAACAGCATAAACAGGTTTTAAACAATATTAATTTTGAAGCCCGTGATGGAGAAATCATTGGATTTATAGGTCCAAACGGCTCTGGCAAAACCACCTTACTGAAAATCATCTCTGGTCTTTTAATTCCTGATGGTGGCAAAGTCGATATTAAAGGTAAAATATCTCCTATGCTTGATATCGGGATTGGTTTTCATCCAGATTTGACTGGAGTTGAAAACATTAAGCTTTTTTCTTCTATTTCTTCTGGAATTGAACCTTCTGACGATGATATAAAAAAAATTACTGATTTTGCAGGATTAACTTCTGAATCAATAAACTCTAAATATAAATTTTATTCATCAGGAATGAAAGTAAGACTTGGATTTTCAACAATAGCATTTATTAAACCTGATATTGTTATACTTGATGAAATAACTTCTGTTGGAGATATAAATTTTCAAACTAAAGCACGAGAAAAAATAGATGAACTATCAAAAAATTCTAAAATAATGATGGTAGTTTCACATGATGTAAATTTTGTTAAATCTATTGCAACCCGCGCTGTAGCTGTTATTAACGGAAGTATTGCGTTTGATGATAAACCTGAAGTTGTAGGGTATGAATACTTAAAATATATGGAAGAACACAAAAATGATAAGATTTGACCTTTTGAAAAACTTTTTTAAACTTAATTTTAAATTGAAATATTCAAGTTCACGACTTGGAATTTTATGGTCATTTTTCAATCCTCTTATCACATTGATTATATTTACAATTGTATTTGAATACATTTTAAAAATTGAAATGGATAATTTCCCCTTATTTTTCTTTTCAGGAATTGTTGTATGGTCATTTATTTCAGCAAATATTGTAAATTCCTGTTTTGCATTTGTAAGACATTTTGATATTATTCAGAAAATTAAATTTGATTACAGAGCTCTCCTTCTATCTGAAATCGGTGTAAACTCCATAGTTTTCGGGGTAAATATGCTTCTTCTGGCTTTTTTTTCATATTTTTCAGGCGGAAGAATTTCTACTTCAAACTTTTTAATTCACTTCCCATTGCTTATTTTACATCTTTATTTAATATCATACAGTCTTGGATTATTTGTATCCACAGCATGTGTTTTTGTTCGTGATATTCCTCATGCAACCGAAATTATTCTTAATGTATGGTTTTATGCTTCCCCAGTTTTTTATACCACAGAAATGATTCCTGAAAACCTATCCAGATTTTTTCTTCTGAATCCAGTTTTTTATTCATTAATAAGCATAAGAAAGATTTTTTACCAGGCAGATTTTGGAAACGAATATATATGGAATGCTTTTGGCATAAATTCTGTAATTATAATTGCATTTACCATTCTTGCTCACATTTTCTTTAAAAGGAATGAAAAATGGTTTCCAGAAGATATTTAAGTGTAAGCGTTATAATACCTGCCTGTGGAAGAATTAACAAGCTTGAAAACACAATAAAAAGTATTTTAAATCAAACATATTTACCTTTTGAAATTTTTGTAATTGATGACTCAGAAGATAATTCGGTTTTAAATATGTGCGAAAAATTCAAACAGAATATAACTTATATTAAAAACAAGCTCAAAGGACAAGGGAACGCAAGAAATCTCGGGGCTTCAAATTCACGTGGCGATATTCTTCTTTTTATTGATTCAGATATAATTGCGAGCGAAAATTTAATTAAAAACCATGTTTACTGGCATAAAAAAGGTGAAAAAGTTGTTCTCGGCAAAGTTAATTTCCCTGAAATTCCAATAGATTATTATAATTCAATAGTTGATATAGGAGCATATTTTGAAAAAATCAGTGAAAATAAACTCGATTTTATTAAATTCATAACCTGCAATATTTCTATAAACAGACAATTATTTTGTAAATCCGGTGGATTTGATCCAGGCTTTACCACATATGGATTTGAAGATATTGAACTTGGATACCGAATAGGAAAAAATAAAAAATTCATCCGATATGCACCAAAAGCCGTTGGAATTCATTATAACAACAGAAAACTTTCAGAAATACTTGAAAGAGCTGAAACAGTTGCCAGAGCTTCACTGAATTTTGCGAAAAAACACCCCGAATACTGCAATAAATGGCTGCTTCCCCATCAGAGAATTAAATCAATATCATTACATGAAATTCCAGTTAAAATTACACCTGTGAATTTTCAGGACACGCTGAGAAAAATCGAAGAAAACACTGTTATAGAGACAATTATAAGTGAAGTTAAAATAGAAAATTTTGAAATAGTTAAAAATTTTATCGAAAAAAACAGAATAATATGTAATCCTTTTACAATATACGAATTAGCCTGGTATTCAAACTGGTATAACCTCAATCTGAGAATACTTCCAAATAATTTTATTACCCGACACTTAGTATGGACTAAACAACCCTATAAAGGAGCCAAATTTAATTATTCATTAAAATTCGGTCACCCCCAAACCATCCTCCACTACACATTTCTTGTGGGGTCAGACCGTCTAATATGCAAACTATAATTTTCTTCACAAAATTTCTTCTGCCATTTTAACATAATAATCAAATTCACAGTCAACTATTCTTTTGTCATTTGAATCGTGATTTTTGCTTAAAAACATTATTCTTCCGGTTAAATAATTTCCTTTTTCATATAATTCTTTTAATACTTTTAATCTTCTGTTATTATCATCATTCTGTTCATAATGATTTTCAATCAAAATAATTGTTTTTTCAATTTTTTCCTGTGTATCAATTAAAAAATCGTATTTATTAATATAATTTCCTAAATTTGACATAAAAGAATCTGTAAGAAAATTTTTAAGCTTTTTTGACCAGTCATTATCATTGTTGTTATCCCATTCTTTACCATTAGTAAAACAGAAATCAATCTGTGCAGTATTTCTTGGTATTATTAATGAAATCGAGTTTCTATCAAGAGCAATTCTGTTAATATCACTCCATCCATTTAATCCATAATGAAGGTAGAGTTGACCATTCAGAAATCCATCATAAGTAATATCTATCTGTATTTCTCCATTATTTAAACTTTCTTTTAATGAAACATTGTTAATAAAAAATCCATCTGTCATAGCTGTACATGTTATCACAGTAAACATTACAATTGTCAAATAAATCATTTTTTTTGTCATTTTCAGCTCCTGTAAAGGAAACAGACTTTGCATATTGGACGGTCTGACCCCTTTATATCCTTGTATTGGTAAGGTTTGATGATTAAATGCAAAAGGTGTGCCAATGACAAAAAAGTTTTAAGAAAAAGAAAAAAGCTGGTTTCTACACCAGCTTTTGGACATTTTTTTAACTTTTTTTTATTTATCGTTTTTTTTATTATCTATTTATAATTTATTTATTGTTTATTTTTATGTCAGTGTTGTTCAAGTTATGAGCATTTTAATGGGTAAGTTAATTTTTAAATGTGTA
>JBAZDD010000161.1:0-5486 GCA_041654635.1 Candidatus Muiribacteriota bacterium | reverse complement strand
TTCTGTTTTTAAAAGTGTATTCACTGTCCAGTTAACAGTCTGTTCGTCATATCCTTTTTTTATTATTTCTTTTATATCAAGATTTTCTTCAATAAATGAATATAAAATACCATCCAGAATATCATAGGGGGGAAGACTGTCCTGGTCTTTCTGATTTGGAGCAAGTTCTGCCGATGGTGCTTTTTTAATAATATTTTCAGGGATTATTTCTTCTTTTGAATTTATATAATTTGCAAATTCATATATTTCAGTTTTATATAAATCCCCTATTGGATTTATCGCTCCACACATATCGCCGTATAATGTGCAGTATCCAACAGCGATTTCACTTTTATTACCTGTGGTTAACAGTTGATATCCAAATTTATTTGAAAAACTCATTAATATATTCCCTCTTATTCTTGCCTGTATATTTTGCTCTGTAACATCCCATTTAGTGCTTTCAAAATGTGGAGAAAGAGTTTTATTATAAAGCTCAAAAATATTTCTTATATCTACTATCTCAAGCTTCATTCCAAGATTTTCACATAATTTTTCAGCATCTTCCAAAGAATGTTGACTCGAAAACTGCGTTGGAAGAGCCAAACCAAGAACATTTTCTTTTCCAAAAACTTTACAAGCCAGATATGCGACTACGGCTGAATCAATTCCTCCTGAAATCCCTATTACAGCTTTCTGAGGCAATCTGCATTTTTTAAAATAATCGCTTAATCCAAGACATAATCCCTGAAAAATTGTTTCATATTTTTTTTCTATAAAATTAACTTTAAAATATTTTTTTTCTGTATCATAAATCATTGTATATTCTTTGAAACTATCAGCTTTAATTACAATTTCTCCAGTATTATCAAGTACAAAACTGCCACCATCAAAAATAATATCATCGTTTCCGCCTGTCATATTAAGATATAAAAATGGTGATTTTACTTTGGATACTATTTCTCCAAATACTTTTTTTCTGAGAACAGGTTTTCCATAATAATAAGGAGAAGCTGCCATGTTGATTATCAAATCAGGTTTATTTTCAACAAAATAATCAACCGGATTTTTTACATATTTATTTACTGTATCAAACCAGGCGTCTTCACAAATCAGAATTCCGATTTTTTTTGCTTTAAACTCAAGCAGTCTGTTATTTTTTTCTCTGTGATAATATCTGCTTTCGTCGTGAACATCATAGTCTGGTAAAAGTTTTTTATGCTGTTCATAAGAAATTTTTCCATTCTCTATTAAAATAACAGAATTGAATATATTTTCACTGTCTTTACCTGTGATTGTTCCTAACAGAAAAGGAGGAAGATTTTCACTTAAGCTTACAGCACAGAGTTTTTTAATTGTCTTATTTATTTCGATTATAAACTCATTTTTTAAAAGAAGGTCTCGAGGAGAATAACCTGTCAAAGCTAATTCTGGAAATAAAACTAAATCATACTCTCTATTTTCAATAAGTTTATTATATATTAACTCTGAATTGTAACTTAAATCACCTATTACCGGATTAATCTGACAACATGCTATTTTCATTATTTACCCTTTTTTAAGGGTTAATATCCATCCTTATACTTGATAAGCTGTTTTGGAACATACCATTCCAGCCAGTCGTTAAGAACTTTATTTTCGGTAACATTAACCCCGTGTATTCTCTTGTCCATTACTATAACATAATCTTCTGCAAATAAAAACGTATATGGTTGTTCTTCTGCTATAATTTCATGAACTCTCCAAGTATATTCATAAGCATGTTCAAGCGATGGTATAAATCGGATTTTTTCTAAAAGTTCATCTACTTCAGAATTTGAAAATCCACCATAGTTAAGTCCCGATTTTCCACCCCATGGAATTGCATCAGAATGCCAGGTCTGGTACAAATCAGGAGTTATTCCAAGACTCCAACCGAGCATTACAACGTCAAAATCTCCGTTTCTCATATCTTTTAAAAAATTAGTCCAGTCAAGAAGATTAAGATTACATTTAACTCCTATGTTTTTCCAGTATTGAGTGATATACCTTCCCATATGTTCTCTTTCTTTGTTATCCATGTTAGTTTTAAGAGAAAACTCGAGAATTTTCCCATCTTTTTCAAAATATCCGTTGCTGTTGAGTTTATATCCTTCATTTTTAATAAGCTCTTTTGCTTTATCTGGATTAAATTCAAGAAGTTTTACATCTGTATTATAAGCCGGGGTGTTATGTCTGTATGGTCCTGAAACTCTTGTAGCATAACCCATATATGCACCTTCAGCAAGTTCGTCAACATTCATACCCATTCCAAGTGCTTTCCTGATATTTTTATTAGCCAGTGCACCTTTCTGATTGTTGTATCCTACATATAGATAACCCCACTGATATGGTAATCTGTAAATATTAAAACGTTTTTCAAATTCAGGGTCCTGACCATAATTTTTATACTGATCAAAAGTAAACTGCATGTAATCCACCTGACCATTACTCATTGCCAGAAACTGCTGAGACTGGTCTGGAATAATTTTAAAAACTGTTTTATCAAAATATGGTTTTCCTTTATGATAATTTGTGTTAGATTCAAGAATAATGTATTCTCCTGTAACCCATTGAAGCATTTTATATGGACCTGTTCCTATTGGATTTCTGTTGAATTTTGATTCTCTTAAATTATTTTCATTTTCAAGAATATGTTTTGGCAGCATGCTTACAGCCCATGGTCTTAATATGTTTAAAAAAGGTTTGTAATAAACTATCTTAATCTGATATCTTCCAGATGTTTCAACTGATTTTATTGTAAGGTAATTTGAGAGATATGGAGTTGAAAGATTTTTATCCGTAAGCAATCTATAGGTAAATTCAACATCAGCTGCGGTAAAATCTCTTCCATCATGCCATTTTATTTTTTCGTTAAGAAAAAAATCCACTTCGTATTTAAAATTTACAAAAGAAATATCTTTTGATAATTCATACCAATTATTAAATTCATCACTGTCAATTTCATTCTGATAAATAATTTCAAGTATTTCAAACTTTTCGTCATACCAGTGTTTGTGAAGAATGATATTATTTATATCGCTGAATTTTGATTTATTACTTTCATACATTTTTTTTATTTCAAGTGCGTTATTTTTTGAATTTTCTTCAAGATGGACAAAAACAGTATTTTTTATCTCTCTTATATCCCACTCTTTTGCAAGTGCAGATTCCGGTTCTCCTGCTGAATCAAATTTAATAAGAGAATCAAAAATTGCATTTTCAACTGTTCTTGAAGGGGTGTCTGAAATAAACAGTGGATTTAAAGATACTGGCTCAGCCCCGACAGCTACAACGAAAATATCACCGTAATTTGGACTTGTATCGATATCACCTGTAATTTTTTCCCCGCCACAACCTGCTAATAAAAACAAAACCCCGATTAAAATACTTATTTTTTGTAGTTTCATATTAAAATTCCTTATTTTTTTATTAATTATTATTTTTGATAATAATTATAAACTAAATACAGGATTTTGCAAATTTTAAAAAAAATTGAGAGATTCAAATAAAATTTTTTCCGCTGGACATTTTTTTAAATATTCAAAAATCTGTTTTTCAACTTTTCTATTTTATTTTCCGATAATACTATGAAAAACAGAAATTCTCAATGAAATTTAAAGAAAATCATTACGGAGGTTTTATGTTATTTGTACTGCATATAGTTGAAAGAAAAAAATGGGAAAAAGCTCAGAAAGATGGATTTTATAAACCTGAATCCCTTTCAAAAGAAGGATTCATACATTTATCTGACCCCCAGCAGGTTCTTAAAGTTGCAAATGAAAATTTTAAAAAGAAAGATGAACTTGAACTTCTTGTAATTAATCCTGAAAAACTTAAAAATCAGGTAAAATATGAAGATAATGGCAGTGGTGAAATATTCCCTCATCTTTATGGTCCACTCAACACTGATGCTGTAATTAAAGCAATCGATTTTGACAGAGATGAAAACGGTGAATTTAAATTACCTGAGGATTTGTAATCAAATCTTCTTCTGTAATTGCATATACTAAAATATCGCGCCATTCTTTTCTAAGAGAAAGGCGCCTTTTACTTATCCCTTCATATCTGTAACCACAAAGTTCAATTATTTTTTTAGAAATAATATTCTCGATTTCAATTCCAGCCTCAAAACGATGAAGTGAGAGAGCTTTCATTGCCTCGCTTGTAAAACAGCTGACTGCTTCTCTGCCATAGCCTTTATTCCAGAATGTATTTATTAAAGCATATCCAATATAGGCATTCTGAAATATCCCTCTTGATATATCCATGGCTGAAATATATCCAATAAAATATTTTGGCTGTTTTAAAAAAATTCCAAATTTATATGTGAAATCTTTTTTCATATTATCATTATCAAAATAAACATCCCGATAAAAATCTTCCTCATCTATTATGTATTCATCAGGATGAACAGTATCATAAATATTTTTTTTTGGAAAAGCTTTATTTAATGAATTACTCCAGATTTGAAAATCTGAATTTTCCAGAGGTCTTATAATTAGTCTATCACTTTCAAAAACTAACTTTCTCATTTGGCTCCACGTCTTTCCAGCAATCTTATTATTCTTGGATTTCCCATCATTCTGGCAGTAACAACAGGGGAATTTCCAAATGCATCTCTCTGATTCAACTCTGCACCAGAATTTATAAATCTTTCAACAAGTTCATAATTATTAATTCTAATTGCGTAAATCAAAGGAGTTTGACCCGACTTTTCAATAATTTTACCAGGGTCTGCTCCATATTCAATAAGTTTCCCTACAACCTCACAGTATTGATTATCAATGGCAAAAATTATAGGTAAAACATTATCTTTACCACTTACAAGATTTGGATCTGCCCCATTTTGAAGCAGGAATTCAACCATTTCACAATCATTTCTGTTTATGTATCTGGCAAGTGGCGATAAATCATGCGGGGATATTTTATTTACATCTGCACCATATTTTACAAGAAGTTTTACAACTTCTCTGTCATTTTTTGCAACCGCAATAGAAAGAGGATAATCATAATCTGGGGTTCTCATTTCGGTATATGCCCCACTTTCAAGTAAAAAATCGACAATTTTCAAATCCGCTGAATAAATACTTTCAATTAAAGGTGTTCTGAATCTGTTCCCCGAATTTACAGAAAATTCATTTTCTACAAGAAATTTTACCATTTCATAGTTTTTATTTCTAATATAAAAAAGAAGGGGGTCAAAATCCTCATCAGAATATTTTTCTGGGAATTCACTGTTTTCAACAATCAATTTGACTACACTGTCTTTTTTATTTCTGACAGCTATTTCAAAGGCTGTTTTTCCATCTCTGTTTACAAAAGTAATATCCGCACCTTTATTTATTAAAAGTCTGGCAGCATTTATATTCCCGGTCTGTGCCGCTTTCATAAGCGGGGTATAGTGTTGAAACATATCCTGAGATTCAATATTAACATCATCATTGTTTAACAGAAAATACACCATTCTGTAATTACCTTTTTCAACT
>JBAZDD010000160.1:0-5500 GCA_041654635.1 Candidatus Muiribacteriota bacterium | reverse complement strand
TTCAGTAACTGATTTTTCTCTTGCATAAAAATCGATAACCATTCTGTATGGAAGTTCACTGTTTTTCTGCATAATATAAGTTTTATACTCGAATTTTGAATCAAATTTACCAACAAGTCGTACATTGTTTCTATCAAACTGGGCAAGTCTGAAATAATCCACCTCATAATTTTTAACTCTGTAAGTGTCTGAATTTTTTCTGTAAATTGAATTATTGAAATTAAGTACAATAATGGTTTGATTACCTGAAGGGATTTCTTTCATTTCAGGTTTTTCTGCAAAGTCCAGTGTAATTCTTATAGTATCCTGTTCGTCTATTCTCCAGACTTTAAAATTATCAATAGAATTTCGAGCAAATATTAAATTTGAAACAAAAAGAATAATTATTACAAAATAAATTTTTTTAAAAAAAATAAACCCTCTCATATTTAGAATTATCGGATGAGAGGGTTTAACTGTTTAATTCTTTTTAATATAGTTTATTCAGCTTCGATAGCTTTATTTGCTTCAGAAATAAACTGGTCAACATCAATACCATGAGCTGAAAGCCCCTGTTCAAGTGTTTCAAACTGAGCTGCTACACAACCAAGACAGCCAAGTCCATATTTCTGAAACACTGGAAGAGTCTGAGGGTATTTCTGCGCTACATCAATTATTCCCATAGTTTTTTCAATCATTGTTCCTCCGTATTTATTCGTTTTCTAACTCATCAACACTATGAATTTTTAACGCTTTTTTTTTATCTTTAGATGTATCAACAAATTCAATTATTCCTGCTCTACTTAATGCATTTACTAAAACACGGATAGTTTTATCCATTTTTTCTACTTTTAATTTTAATTTTTTTACTTCATCAGTTTCTTTCATTTTAGCCCCCTTGTTTCCTGCTGTAATATAATAATAACATATTTTTAATAATATTTCAAATGTTTAAAAATAAAAAAGGGCACATTTTCGTGCCCTTTTATATTTTTTTTGCTTTAGCTTTTGCTTTTAAGGTTCTCTCGCGTTTTTCTCGCGTTTCATTCGCGTTTCACCCGCGATTCTAAATTATCTGCTCATTTCTTTTTCAGTTGTTCCTGCTTTTTTTTTATCTTTAATTACAGCCTGTGCAGCTGCAAGTCTTGCTATTGGAACTCTGAAAGGTGAACATGAAACATAGTTAAGACCTATTGTGTGACAGAATTCAACTGATTCAGGATCTCCACCATGTTCTCCACAGATTCCAAGAACAAGGTCTTTTCTTCTGGATTTACCTTTATCAACAGCAAATTTCATCAACTGACCAACACCATCAAAATCTATTGTCTGGAATGGGTTTCTTGGTAAAACTTTGTTGTCAACATAATGAGTAAGGAATTTTCCTTCTGCATCATCTCTTGAATATCCAAAAGTCATCTGTGTCAAATCGTTTGTTCCAAATGAGAAAAATTCTGCATATTCTGCAATTTCATCAGCTGTCAAAGCAGCTCTTGGAATTTCAATCATTGTTCCAACCATATAATGAAGGTTGACACCTTTTTCTTTTATAATTGCATCTGCAATTCTTCTTGTTGAAGCTTCCAGTATTTTCAATTCGTTAACATGTCCGATAAGAGGAATCATTATTTCAGGTTTAGGGTCTAATCCTTCCTGTTTAAGCTGGCATGCAGCTTCAATAATTGCCTGTACCTGCATATCATAAATAACTGGGTAGGTAACGCCTAATCGGCAGCCTCTGTGACCAAGCATAGGGTTAAATTCAGCAAGTTCCTGTACTTTTTCAAGAAGAGCTTTCTTTTCCTGATATTCTTTACCAGTTTCGTTTTTAACTTCCATTTTAGCAAGTTCTACCATTAATTCTTTCTGATCTGGAAGGAATTCATGTAGAGGTGGATCCAGTAATCTTATTGTTACAGGAAGTCCATTCATTGCTTTTAAAATTCCATAAAAGTCATCTTTCTGGAATGGAAGTAATTTATCAACAGCCTGTTTTCTTGCTTCGTCACTGTCCGAAAGAATCATCTGTCTTACAACATCTATTCTGTCTTCAGCAAAGAACATATGCTCAGTTCTGCATAGTCCAATACCTTCAGCACCAAACTCACGAGCTTTTTTAGCATCTTCAGGTGTATCTGCATTTGTCCATACACCAAGTCTTTTTACATCATTTGCCCACTGAAGAAGAGTGTTGAATTCACCAGCAAGTTCTGGGTCTATTGTTTTAACTTTACCTTTTATAACATCACCTGTTGTTCCATTAATTGTAATCCAGTCACCTTTCTGAAGTGTCATACCGGATTTTGTTAAAACAGTCTGTGTTTTAAGGTTTATTGTTAAATCTTCACAACCAGCTACACAAGCTCTTCCCATACCTCTTGCAACAACAGCAGCATGTGAAGTCATACCACCACGGCTGGTTAAAATACCATTAGCAGAATGCATTCCTTCAATATCTTCTGGTGTTGTTTCAGGTCTAACAAGAATAACAGCTTTTCCATTTTTTGCTTCAGTAGCAGCTTCAGCTGAATCAAAAATAATCATTCCTGTTGCAGCACCTGGTGATGCTGGAAGACCTTTTGCGATTTTTTCAACATTTTCTTTTGGGTCAATCATAGGATGAAGAAGCTGATTAAGAGATTCTGCTTCAACTCTTTCTAAAGCTGTTTCTTTATCAATAAGTCCTTCATTTACCATGTCAACAGCTATTTTAACGCCTGCAAGACCTGTTCTTTTACCGTTTCTTGTCTGAAGAAGATAGAATTTTTCATCTTCAATAGTAAATTCAAAGTCCTGCATATCTTTAAAATGCTTTTCAAGTTTGTCGTAAACTTCAATAAGTTCAGCATAAACTTTTGGAAGAATTGGTTTAAGTTCGTCAACTGGAAGCGGAGTTCTGATACCAGCAACCACGTCTTCACCCTGAGCATTCATTAAAAATTCACCATAATGTTCTTTGTTACCATTTGATGGATTTCTTGTAAATGAAACTCCTGTTCCAGATGTTTCACCTTTATTTCCATAAACCATAGCCTGAATATTAACTGCTGTTCCTAAATCATCAGCTATTCTGTTAATTCTTCTGTAACTTTTAGCTCTGTCATTATCCCATGAAGCAAATACAGCGTTAATTGCACCGTACATCTGTTCAATTGGATCCTGTGGGAATTCTCTTCCTTTTTCTTTTCTGTAAAGCTCTTTATATTTGGCAATAATATCTTTAAGAGCTTCTGGAGTAAGATCTTTGTCAAAACTTACGTTATTTTTTTCTTTTACTTCTGTAAGAATTTCTTCAAAATGATCATGGTCAATATTATCAATAACATCACCATACATCTGAATAAATCTTCTGTAACAGTCATAAGCAAATTTCGGATTATTGGTAAGAGTTGCAAAAGCTTCAACATTAACGTCGTTCATACCAAGGTTTAATACTGTATCCATCATACCAGGCATTGAGAATTTTGAACCTGAACGAACTGATACAAGTAATGGATCTTTTGGATCACCCAGTTTTTTGCCCTGCATTTCTTCTAATTTTCTTAAATTTTCTTCAACTTCCTGTTTCAAACCTTCAGGATATTGACCGTTTTTAGAGTAATAATTACAAACTTCAGTAGTAATTGTAAAACCTGGAGGAACAGGTAAGCCTGCATTTGCCATCTCAGCAAGGTTCGCACCTTTTCCACCGAGAAGACCTTTCATTGTACCGTTACCTTCTGATTTGTTACCACCAAAAAAATAAACTTTTTTTGCCATTTTACCCCCTAAGGTAGATTTAGTTACTTAGTTAGCTTTTTTTGCCATGTCAACGATTTTTTCAAAAGCCTGCGCATCATTTACTGCTAAATCGGCAAGCATTTTTCTGTTAATATCTATATTAGCTTTTTTTAATCCATTTATCAACTTTGAATAAGAAATTCCACAATTCCTTGCAGCAATATTTATTCTTGTAATCCAGAGTTTTCTGAAATCTCTTTTTCTAACCTTTCTATCTCTGAATGAATAGGTCATAGCTTTCATAAGAGCTTCATTAGCAACTTTCAGAAGGTTTTTTCTAGCCATTCTGAAGCCTTTAACTCTCTGGAATAATTTTTTCTTTCTTTTTCTTGAAATTAATGCTCTTTTTACTCTTGGCATAGTTTCCTCCCTTTATTCTGCAAGAAGCATCTTCTTAACGTTTTTTTCCATCTCAACTGAAACTAAAGTACCTTTTCTAAGGTTTCTTTTTCTTTTTCTTGTTTTTTTAGTCAAAATATGGCTTTTGCCTTCTTTCCATCTTTTGATTTTTCCACTTGCTGTTACTTTAAATCTTTTGCAAGCACCTCTTCTTGATTTGATTTTTGGCATATATATTCCTCCTGTGAATAATATTTAGGACTTTTCAGTTAATGGCGTAACTTCTAATAGAAAAATTCTTTTGTTTCTATTTATGTTTTTTTCAACTTTGCCATAGTCCTGTATCATCTCGCCGACTTTTTCAAGAAGATCTTCACCCTGTTCCTTATAGGCATTCTGTCTGCCTTTGAAACGGAGATTGAATCTTACTTTATCACCTTTTTTCAAAAATCCGACTGCTTTGTTTATTTTTATATTCAGGTCATGTTCTTCAATATTTGGTCTCAACCTGATTTCTTTTACTTCAACAATTTTCTGTTTCTTTTTGGCTTCTTTTTCTTTTTTTAGTAGTTCATACTTGAATTTAGAAAAATTAATAAGTTTACAAACTGGTGGTTTAGCCATGGGAGCAATCTCCACAAGATCCAGTCCTTCTTCATCTGCCATATTCAAAGCTTCTGATAATTTGACAATCCCAACCTGCTCACCAGCACTTCCTATCAGTCTGACTTCACTGGCCTTGATTTCGTCATTCACACTGTAATTAACCTTTTTAATAATCTTCACCTCCTGATTTTAAGGTTTTAACTTATAAAAAAAAACGGGCTCAACAAGCCCGTTTTATATGTAAAAAATATATTTTCTTACCACTTACCTGTTAAGCAGTTTAAGCTGTGACAGGTGAGAAACAGGCTGTTTCCACTTTCGAGGAAAATATTAACGTAAAAAAAATGAAAAGTCAAGGGTTTAAAAACTGTGAATAAGTAACCGGAGTTTCACTCCTCAGTGAATAAGACCGGAAGGTTTAAAGCGTTGGCTTTTACTTACTCACTTACTCACTGCTTCTTATTTATCTCACCAGGGGTCAGGCTGTCCAATTTTGCTTTCAGCAAAATTTTACTGCACAGACCCCAACTCACTGCTTCTAAGATTTCCATCAAACACTATTTCTGCTTTGCCACTTACTTTAATTTTGTTATTTATTGAAGAAAGAGTTAAAAAACCGCCTTCGAATTTGAATAAACACTCATCAAGACTGTCAAGCTCATTAAGTGTAGAAAAACAGGCAATAGCTGATGTTGCACTCCCTAAAGTAAATCCTGCACCAATTTCAATCTGTTTTACAATATAAAAATCATTATCTTTAATCAAAAATTCAATATTAAAATCTCTATACCTGTTA
>JBAZDD010000159.1:0-5518 GCA_041654635.1 Candidatus Muiribacteriota bacterium | reverse complement strand
GTCATCTTTTTTACTTCAGCAAGTTTAAAAAGCGCTGTATTAACTACATCAAATTTTTCAAGCAAAACAAGTTCAAAAAGATTTTCGGCAGACATATATGGCATCATCATTATTAAAGTATCGCTTTCAAGTTTAGAATAATCAACTTTGTCTGCATATATAAAAATACTGTTTGTATAATTAAAAAACTGCTTTCTTGTATTATCATCAAGATTATACAATACTTTTACAGCTTCATCATATTTAGCTGAATAATGAAAACCTAACGCTAATACATATTCAGTTACATGATTTCTGACAGAATGACTTAAAAAACTATCTGCCCATTCTTTTCTCGCTCGAAGCAGTGATGTTATTCTTGAATTTACAAAATTTTCATCAATAATTCTGCTGATATACAGTTTTTCAATTTCATCATAATAAAGCGAATAGCTCATTCCTGCACTGTATATATCAAGAATTTTAATGAAAAAATCAGGGTTTTTCTGATAATTCGGTATTTTTTTTATGTAAGATAGTGCTCTATCATACATGGAAAGTTCCATAAAGGTATTATGAAGCAGATTTACAATAGTTTCAGCCGGCATTTTCTCTTCAATAACATTTAAAAAATTATTTACTTTATTAATCTGACCAAATTTATAATAAGCTCTTATAAGTCTTGAAATATCTGACACATTTTTATTCAGTTCATATAATTTTTCTGCAACGTTAACAAGTAAAATATTATTTTTATGAAAAAAATATTCATATAAACGGAAAAGCTCATTTCTTCCAGCTTTTTCAAATTTCAAAACAGTTTTTTCAAGAGAATCGCTATCCTGATTTATTGAATAATATACTATATCTGCTTCAAGGCTGTTATTAAAATCTTTATATAAACTAATGTCATAATCTAATGCTTTATCAAGATAAGAAAGAGAATTTGAAAATTCATACATTTTTTTATAATAAGCTGCTGCCTGCTTGAAATTATTTCTTTTTTCACAGATAACTGCCATATATTTATTTCTGTTAAAATCATCAGTTAGATTTGTTAAATATTTTTCTGCCTGATTAAATTTTTCAAGTTCTATAAGTATGTTTAACAGTTTTTCAAGTATTGCCTGGTCTTCTTCCATATCTAAATATCTTTCATAATAAAATTGCGCTCTTTCTTTCAGTCCAAGTTCAACATAACACGCCCCGAGTCCAGATATTGCTTCAAGTGTCTGTTTTTGGTTTTCAGAAATTACAAGAGCCTGTCTGTAATACTCAACTGCATCAACAATATTACCCTGCGAAAAACTATTTTTTGCTTTTTCAAGCATTGAAAAACAATTTAATCCACTTATTAAAATTAAAATAATGATTATTTTTTTATACATTGAGTATAGCTCCTATCATTTAAAGACTATTAAGATAATCTTTTATCATCTGTTCAAGCACAACACCGGTTTCAGGAAAGCTATCAGGCATTCTGAAATCAGAAAACCCTTTTTCGACTGATTTATTTATTGTAAACCCTTTTTCTTCATTTTCCTTCTTGCTGGCTGTTTCACTTTTATACTCATTTTTATCCAGTTTATCAGTTAATGTTATTACAACTTTATTAATATTTTCACGTATGTTTTCCTGTTTTTTCTTTAAAAAATCTTCATCAAGATTTTTTTCCTGTAATTTTTTTTCAATTTCAACCATTTCTTTTGCAGCCTGATTAAGTTCTTCAGACATCATTGAATTTCCAAGTTTTTCCATTTCTCTTCTCAGCATTTCCTGCATATAGGAATAATAATCCATAAAAGACTCGAGAGAATTATCAAACCCCATCATATCAAGCATTTCCTGTGATAATCCCTGCTGCATCTTACTTAATTTTTCAAGTCTTTCTAAAAATTCTGATAAAGCGGTAGAACTATCCATACCCTCCATTTTTTCAACCGCATCAACTATATGAATTCCAGTTTCCATCAAATTTCTGCCAGTAAAATGTATATAAGAATATACATTTCTATTTTCCTTCCCTCTCTCATACAATTGAACAAGATGTGAATGATTTTCAACAAGTCTGGCTAAATATAATGATTCAAGAATAAAACTATTTCTGTTGATTTCTTCATATATCTGTACTGCTTTTTCTAAAATTTTTCTCACTTCCATAATATACGGTGCTTGAAAAGAAGCACTTTTACCTGTTTTAGAAAATTTTTCTATTTCATTTGTTCTTTTGAGCATATCAAGTATGCTGCTGTATAAATTTTCCAGCAGGTTCATAATCTTCTTTTTATCTTTTTCTTTGGATTTTTCAAGTTCATTTTTCATTTCATCAGTTACTTCTGTTAATAATATTATCAATTCATGCTGAGTTTTTATGCTTTTTTCAAGATTAATAAAAATTTCTTCAATACTTTTTTTAAATAAAAAATTTATTTTTTCAACTGTTTCTACTGGAATTTTTAAAAAATCTTCAACATCTTTAAAAGTTGAATGAATGCTTCTTGCTGATATCTGTATTCCTTTAAGTGCTCCAAAATCTGTATTATTAATATTTGAAACGCAGTGAGTAATATGTTGCCTCTGACTGTTTATAATCATTTCAAGATAATCAATTAATGCTTTCTGTTCATTTTCTTTCTGGGCTTTTTTAAGCAGATTAAGAGTATCTTCAAGCTGTTTCTGCATTTTTTCAAGATTCATTCTGTCGGAAAATTTTTTATAATCGTTAAAATCCATGTTCTGTTTTGACGAAAGTTCTGAAATATCCTGAATAAAAGATTTAATATGATTATCAAGCAAATCATCCAGAGCTTTTCTTATTTCATCAATTTTCTGATAAATCTGAGATGATATATCCTGATTTTCTTTAAATTTCTCAATACCTTTAAGGTTTTTTTCAATATCTTTTCCTTTTTCCATAAGATTTTCAAGCTGTTCTGATAAATTTGATAAAAATTTTCTATCTTCCGGGGTTATTTCGCTTTTAGAAAAAAGTTGTTCAATCTGTTCTCTATTTAACTCAATAATTTCAGAAAAATCCTTTGAAATATTTTCAATTTTTTCAACCTCATTCTGAGTAACGTCCATTATTTCAATTAATGCTTTCATTTCATTTATTATTTCAAATCGGATAAATTTAGAATAACCTGGACCAATACTGTCATAGGCAGCTATTCTGAATCTTCCACCCGACTGTGCTGTGAAAGCAAAATCTCTGACAAATTCTGCTGAATTATGATTATCAATAAGTATTTCTTCTTTCTGTTCATTATCAAATTCAATTTCGAGCAAAGTTTTTAAAATTTTAAAATCATCTTTTGCAATAAATTTAACATTAAACTCTGCTGTTTCTGAAACCACAAATTCGCTTTCGGGAATAACAAAATTAACATGAGGGCGTTCATCTTTTTTCAAATTTATTATAAAATCTGGTGAAATAAATTCTGAATATGAGTCAGTTGCTCTTATTTTATATACAATATCACTGTTAAAGTTATTTATTATTATTTCATTTTTATTATCTGTATATAAAAAATTTTCAGCTTCAGATATAAATTCAAAATCTGATATTTTATTATTGAAATTGAATTTAAGCCATATTCTGCTTCCTGAAACAGCAGAAAAACTTTCTCTGTTACCTTGAAGAGCTGGAATTTCAAGATATTCAGGATAATGTGTTATTGTTTCAACACTTTCAATATTAAGAGGGTAAACTGTTTTTATTTCATAATGCTCAGTTTTTTCATTGCCAGACTCAAAATAATAAATTAAATTTTCCGAGATTGTGAAATTAAAAACTGAATTTTCCATCAGATATTTTTCTTCTTTATCATTTTTTACAAAAACAATATGTGTATTTGTAATTCTATTATGATTAATACTGAACTCAATTTCTGTGTTATAAAAAACTTCTATATTCCCAGGTGAAACAGCATATAAAAAAGGACTTTGAATAATTTTTTGAATAAAAAAATAGTTACAGAAATAAGAAAATCCAATTATAAAAGTGATTATGGAAAGAATGACTAAATTTTTATACTTTATCAGAAACACTCTTTCATCAAGCAGTTTTAAATTTCTTTCTCTTTCTTTATTTAAAAGCTCAGGTGAAAAATTGTATTTTTCTTCTCTGTGGTCAAAACTTAAAGCATTTATAACAGATACATCTTTTGGAAGTATTGAATCTAAAATTTTTGTAAGATTTTTTAAACTGTAATATTTTTTCTTTTTATATAAAAAGAAACCGGAAAAAAGAATTAACCATAATGCCGGATAAAGATTAATATCATAAAAAATTGAAATATTACCGACTGTAAAAAAAATTATCAGTCCATAAAGTAATATTTCAGTAATTACATATTTTCTTATGTTAAAAATAAAAGTTTTAAATTTCATAAATTATCAGCAATTTTCAATTTATTTGTACTATAACATATCAACTGGATCCACATCAATTCGATATTCTGAATTAATAATATTTTCAAGATTTTTCTTAAACAGTTCATACATTGCTTTTCTATTATGATTCATTTTAATCAATATGTGATATCTGTAAAATCCTCTTAAAAAATTAACCGGAGCTTCTGCAGGTCCTAAAATATTATTTTTTCCAATTTTTTCTTCAATCTGTTTACAGAATTTTTCAATATCTTTTTCAACAAGTTCTTTATTTTTACCTCTGAATAAAATTCTAATTAGACTTCCAAAGGGTGGGAAATTCATCACTTTTCTTCTTAAGATTTCCTCACCGTAAAAATAATTATAATTGTGATTAATTGAGCATTTAACAGCATAATGTTCAGGAGCATAGGTCTGTATAAAAACTTTACCCTCAGAACCTCTTCCGGCTCTTCCTGCTACCTGTAACAAAAGTTGAGCAGTTTTTTCAGGCGAGCGAAAATCAGGAAAATCCAGTATAAAATCAGCCCAAAGCACTCCAACGCATGTTACTCCCGGAAAATCGAACCCTTTCCCTATCATCTGAGTTCCAATTACAATATCAATCTTTTTATTATTCATATCATTATAGAAATTCCAGTAAAAATCTTTTTTTGATGATGAATCCCTGTCAACTCTCAATATTTTTTTATCTGGAAAAAGAAGTTTAAGCTCATCTTCAACTCGTTCAGTACCTGAACCCATATATTCAAATTCAGAATTATCACATTCAGAACATTTATCTGGCAATCTGGTTTTAAACCCACAATAATGACACATTAAAATATTTTCTTTTTTGTGATAATTAAGAGAAATATCACAGTTTTTACATTTAACAGGCTTATGACAGCTCTTACACAGAACAAAAGTTGAAAAACCTCTTCTGTTTAATAAAAGTAAAATCTGATTCCCGTCTTTGATTGTTTTTTCCATATACTGATAAAGAGTTAATGATATGTTTCTCGTAACTTTTTTGTTGGCGCCCATATCAACTATTTCAACATCAGGCATTTTTCTGTTATCAGACCTTTTAGATAAACATACCATCTCAAACAAACCATCTTTAGCTTTTTTCATTGATTCAAGTGAAGGTGTTGCTGAACCT
>JBAZDD010000158.1:0-5529 GCA_041654635.1 Candidatus Muiribacteriota bacterium | reverse complement strand
GGTCAACTTTACTGACACCTTCAGGTGTCTTTACATGGCTGAAAGCCATCACATGTTGCGATAGCAACATTACACTTCGAGGCATCGAAGTCATCACCGGGGCGACAGCAAAAAAAATATAAACATTACGAAAAAAACTTCATTGAGAATTGCTGAAAAAATTTAAAGAAACTTTAAATCAATTAGAATAAATGATAATATGTTTTTCATGAAAAAGATTTTATTCATATTAATAGCAATAATGAGCATTTTTCTGATTAATGCAGAAAACCTTCAAAATCTTTCTGGAATCAATGATATTATAAACCGCGGATACATAAGAGCCGGAATTTATGAAGTTGACACACCACCATTTTTTTATAAAGGCAGTGATAATAATTACCATGGAATGGATATTGAAATACTGGAAGATATATGCAGTAAATTAAATATCAAATACGAACTTATTTTTTCACCTTCCTTTGATAATGTCATACAAAATCTTGTTGAAAGAAAAACAGACATTGCAATTTCAAACTTGAGTATTACTTTAAATCGTGCAAAAAAAGTTTTTTACACTAAACCTTATGTAAAATTAAAAATGGGATTATTTATTAATCACAGATTTACCCATCTTTTTGAAAATAAACGTGGTGAATTAAACTATTTATCTAAAAATGTAAAAATTGGTGTGTTATCAAACTCATCTTATGAATTTTTTGCCAAAGAACTGTTTACTCAGGCTGAAATAATTCCATTCAACACATGGGAATCAGTTATTGATAATATATTAAACGAAAAAATCCATGCTGGATTTTACGATGAAGTTGCACTGGAAAGAACTTTAAGATTAAATCCATCAATAAGTATTAATCTTAAAAAAGTGTTAATTGATGAAAAAATTGACCCGATTGCAATAGCTGTTTCACCTGATAACATCCATATTCATTACTGGCTTGAACATTATCTTGATAACACAAAAATAAAACCCCTTGATTATTATTTTGATGTTTTTTTCAAACATTCAGCAATTGATGTTGAATCTGAAACCACTGAAAGTTTTCTTCAGAAAATTAATAAAAACATTAAAATTATTTTACCATTAATAATAATAATTATTGGATTAGTTATTTATTTTACAAAAAATAAAACATCTTTTATTTCAAGAATATTCAAACTCATGCTGAACCCATATATCGTTATAGCAGGTATGATTGCAGGAATAGTTTACGGATTATGGATTAAGGAAAATTCGCCATTTATTTTTGGATTTGGCGATTTATATTTGACTTTGCTTCAAATGTGTTCACTACCTATTATGATTACTGCCATAATATCAAGTTTAGGTAAAATTTTCAGAAATAAAGATGCTTATGTTTATATTAAAAAACTGCTTTTATTGATTTTCATTGTGCTTCTGACTGCTTCTGTTTCAGGATTTTTTGGCGGAATTTTTGGAAAACCCGGTGGAGCTTTATCTGAATCAGCTAAAATAACCTTGGGTAACGAAATCAAAGCAGGGGAGAGTTTTACAAAAGAAAATACTGTTAATATAAGTTCACTGATTACAAGACTTATACCTTCAAATATTTTTTCAGCCCTGAGCGAAGGAGATATTCTCGGAGTGCTTATTTTCAGCATACTTTTAGGACTTGCACTTGGCTTTGTCAATCTTGATTCTTCCAAAGAAATTTTTTCTGTTCTTGATGCATTATTTAATTCATTTTTAAAAATTATAAACTGGTCAATGTATTTTCTTCCTGTTGCTTTGTTTTCACTTCTTGCCAAGCAGACTTATGGTATGGGACCGGATATAATGATGGCTATGAGCCGATTTGTAATTATTTATCACATTGTATGTATTTTTTTCATATTAATTTTACTTGGATTTTTAAGTTATATAACCAAAAATAAGATTTCAGCAATTATAAGTAAATTAAAAAATGCTATTCTTGTGGCTTTTGGTACCTCAAACAGTTATGCTGCAATGCCTCTTGCTATTGAAAGTATCGAAAATAGTTTTGAAAGAGATAAGGAAGCGACTAATTTGATTATGCCTCTCGGAACAACTGTCTGTAAACCTGGCACAATTATAAATCTTGCTCTGGGGACAGTTTTTATTGCTCAGCTTTTTGATGTTTCACTTTTTGCTAACTTTAATTATATTATTGTAATTTTTGGTGTTATTTTATCAGGACTTGCCGCTTCGGGAGCACCCGGAGCTATTGAAATATCCATGCTTTCAATATTTTTCCCAATTATCGGACTTCCAATGGGGGTTGCCTACACTTTGCTTTTAGCGGTCAATTCAATAACTGACCCTGTCAGAACAATGTTGAATATTCTCACAAATTCAACAATAACAATATTTATAGCACCAGAGAAAAAATAAACCAGTGCATTACGCATAAAAAAGCAATTCTTGTTAATTTACTTTTATTCTTGTTTCTGATATAATATCTCTATGAAAAAATTACCTATTGGAATTTCAACATTAGCAGAAATATTAAATGAAAATTATGTATATGTAGATAAAACACAAACTGCTTTTAATCTTATAGATTCTGGTAAATATTATTTTTTATCCCGTCCCAGAAGATTCGGTAAATCATTATTTTTAGATACTTTAAAAGAAATATTCTATGGTAATAAAGAGCTTTTTAAAGGTTTATATATTTACGATAAATATCCTTTTGAAAAGCATCCTGTAATAAATATTTCGTTTGGAAGTGGAAAAATTAAATCAAAAGAAAGTTTAAATCAAAGAATATCAGAAATATTCCAGAATAATTTAAGAGAAATAGGTTTAGATTTAGAGTTGAAAAAATCTATTGCTGGAAATTTTGAAGAAATAATTTATCAGGGGTATAAAAAATATGGTAAAAGAGTTGTAATATTAGTAGATGAATACGATAAACCTATTCTGGATAATATTGAAAATAAGAAAATTGCAAAAGAGATAAGAGATGAGCTTAAAGGCTTTTACTCTGTAATAAAAGATGCAGATGAATATCTAAAGTTTGTATTTTTAACAGGAGTAAGTAAATTCAGTAAGGTAAGTCTTTTCAGTGGTTTAAATAATTTAAATGATATTACAATAAATTCTAAATATGCAACAATATGCGGATATACACAAAGTGAATTAGAGTATAGTTTCAGAGAGCATTTAAAAGGGCAGGATTTAGATAAAATCCGTGAGTGGTATAATGGTTATAAATGGCTTGGTGAAAGTGTTTATAATCCTTTTGATATTCTACTTTTTATTGATAATAATTTTGATTTCAGAAATTACTGGTTTTCAACAGCAACTCCGACTTTTTTATTAAAGTTGATAGAAATAAATCAATATTTCATACCTGATTTAGAAAATATAATACTTGATGAAAATATATTAGGAAGTTTTGATGTAGATAATATAAATTTAGAAACTTTAATGTGGCAGACTGGATATTTAACAATAGATAAAGTAGAGAATTTGATGAATATTAGAGAATATTATATGAAAATTCCAAATCGGGAAGTTGAAATTTCTTTAATGAGTGAGATTTCAGAATTCTTAACGAAATCATCCGAAACTAAAAAGCATTCAAATAATATGCTGAGAGCATTATTAAAAAAAGATATGGAAAGTTTTGAATTAAGCTTGAAATGTTTATTTGAATCAATACCATATAATCATTTTACAAACAATGAAATGTATAATTATGAAGGCTACTATGTAAGTGTATTTTATGCACATATAAAAGGACTTGGGATAGATATAAATTGTGAGAAAGTAACAAAAAGAGGAAGGATAGATGCATTGTTGACACTTCCTGAAGCAATTTATGTGATAGAATTTAAAACAGATGGTGGTGGAGCTTTAAATCAGATTAAAAACAAAGCCTACCATGAGCAGTTTTTAGATTCAGGAAAAGAAATTATTCTTATAGGTATAGAGTTTGATAAACAGGAGAAAAACATTTCAAAAGTGGAATATGAGCTTTTAAAGTGAGCAGTAAGTAAGATAAGAGCATTAATCAGTATAGATACAGCAATTCTCAATGATTTTTTTTTGCTAATGTTTTTGATTTTTCTTACTCATTCACTTACTTACTTTTTACGGCTATTAAGATTCATTCCCGTTTCAAACGCGGTTCTTTCGCGGTTCTATTTAGACTTAGTATGTGTTTTATTAAATAAGTCTTGACCCCAGTCTTTTCTTGTATTATAATATAATCAGTGCACAAAAGTTTAAAGATTTGTGCAACCCACTGCACAAAAGTTTAAAGATTTGTGCAACCCACTGCACAAAATAACAAACTTTTTTTAAATTAATGGAGTTTTTATGGGAAAAATCCGAGATGTTATTTTGACACAAAAACGTGAATTAGATTTATTCAGAAAAGAAAAATATATTCATAGAGAAATTTTAATTGGCAAAGATGAGTTCAATTCTGATTTGATAAAAGTTATTATTGGACCAAGACGAGCTGGCAAGAGTTTTTACGCTATTCATCAGTTGTTGGATTTTAAAGCAGCATATTTAAATTTTGATGATGAAAGATTATTAAAAACAGCTAATTTAGATGAAATTATTGTAACATTAGAGAGTGTTTATGGGAAATTTAACTATGTTTTTTTTGACGAAATTCAAAATTTGCCTGACTGGGAATTGTTTGTTAACAGATTAAAAAGAAGTGGTTTTAATATAATATTAACTGGCAGTAATTCAAACTTATTAAGTCAGGAACTTTCAACACATTTAACCGGACGCTTTTTTCAATATGTAATTTTCCCATTTTCTTTTAAAGAATATATTGATTTTTTTGGAAAAGTTTCAACTTTTACAACAGCTGAAATAAAAGAAAAGTTACATAATTATATTATAAATGGGGGTTATCCAGAAATAATCACAAAAAAAATTCAAAACACAAAATATTTGAAAACTTTAACTGATTCAGTTATATACAAAGATATTGTTTTAAGATACAACATTAAAGATGGCAAAATGATAGACAATCTTTTCCAATTTTTAGTTTCTAATCCCGGTCTTTTAACTTCTTACAATAAATTAAAAAATAATTTAAATTTTAACAGCGTTAATACAATAAAAAATTATGTTGAATATCTTGAAAATGCTTTTCTTATTTTTCATATTGATAAATTTTCTTATAAAATAAAAGAACAGATAAATTCAAATAAAAAATTCTATTTAATCGATAATGGTTTTTATAATGCCAAAGGATTTAAATACAGCAAAAATCTTGGTAATTTATATGAAAATGCCGTGGCGGTCGAATTAAAAAAGAAAAGCTTAATAAATAACATCGAATTTTATTATTACCACAATACCCAAAAATATGAAACAGATTTTGTTATTTCAGAAAATGGAAAAGTAAGTCAACTGATTCAGGTGTGCTATAATATTGAAAATCAACCAACAAGAGAAAGAGAAATTCGGGGTTTAATCCATGCGAGTAATGATTTAAACTGCAATGAACTTGTAATACTTAATTCTGAATTTGAAAAAACAGAAGAAATAGAATGGTACAACAAAACATATCAAAT